>NZ_FYAJ01000022.1:0-5513 GCF_900185625.1 Photobacterium andalusiense | reverse complement strand
GGCAAAACTGCGTAACCGTCTTCTCGTTCTCTAAAAACCATTTTTCGTCCCCTTCGGGGCGGTGGTCTATAGTGTTATTAATATCAAGTTGGGGGAGCACATTGTAGCATTGTGCCAATTCATCCATTAACTTCTCAGTAACAGATACAAACTCATCACGAACGTCAGAAGCAGCCTTATGGCCGTCAACATACATATCACCATTATCGAACTCAACGCCCTGCATACGAAAAGACAGAATCTCTTCCAAGAGCTTGATGCGGTTATCCATCTGCTTATGGAAGCCAAGCATTGGGGATTGAGAAAGAGTAGAAATGCCACAAGCCTCAATAGCAGGTTTAAGAGCCTCGATACGCTCAAAGTCAAAATAATCAGCGTGACATTCAGAAGGGTAATAAGAACGAACCATAAAAAAGCCTCCAAGATTTGGAGGCATGAAAACATACAATTGGGAGGGTGTCAATCCTGACGGTTATTTCCTAGACAAATTAGAGCCAATACCATCAGCTTTACCGTCTTTCCAGAAATTGTTCCAAGTATCGGCAACAGCTTTATCAATACCATGAAAAATATCAACCACACCAGAAGCAGCATCAGTGACGACATTAGAAATATCCTTTGCAGTAGCGCCAATATGAGAAGAGCCATACCGCTGATTCTGCGTTTGCTGATGAACTAAGTCAACCTCAGCACTAACCTTGCGAGTCATTTCTTTGATTTGGTCATTGGTAAAATACTGACCAGCCGTTTGAGCTTGAGTAAGCATTTGGCGCATAATCTCGGAAACCTGCTGTTGCTTGGAAAGATTGGTGTTTTCCATAATAGACGCAACGCGAGCAGTAGACTCCTTCTGTTGATAAGCAAGCATCTCATTTTGTGCATATACCTGGTCTTTCGTATTCTGGCGTGAAGTCGCCGACTGAATGCCAGCAATCTCTTTTTGAGTCTCATTTTGCATCTCGGCAATCTCTTTCTGATTGTCCAGTTGCATTTTAGTAAGCTCTTTTTGATTCTCAAATCCGGCGTCAACCATACCAGCAGAGGAAGCATCAGCACCAGCACGCTCCCAAGCATTAAGCTCAGGAAATGCAGCAGCAAGATAATCACGAGTATCCTTTCCTTTATCAGCGGCAGACTTGCCACCAAGTCCAACCAAATCAAGCAACTTATCAGAAACGGCAGAAGTGCCAGCCTGCAACGTACCTTCAAGAAGTCCTTTACCAGCTTTAGCCATAGCACCAGAAACAAAACTAGGGACGGCCTCATCAGGGTTAGGAACATTAGAGCCTTGAATGGCAGATTTAATACCAGCATCACCCATGCCTACAGTATTGTTATCGGTAGCAAGCACATCACCTTGAATGCCACCGGAGGCGGCTTTTTGACCGCCTCCAAACAATTTAGACATGGCGCCACCAGCAAGAGCAGAAGCAATACCGCCAGCAATAGCACCAAACATAAATCACCTCACTTAAGTGGCTGGAGACAAATAATCTCTTTAATAACCTGATTCAGCGAAACCAATCCGCGGCATTTAGTAGCGGTAAAGTTAGACCAAACCATGAAACCAACATAAACATTATTGCCCGGCGTACGGGGAAGGACGTCAATAGTCACACAGTCCTTGACGGTATAATAACCACCATCATGGCGACCATCCAAAGGATAAACATCATAGGCAGTCGGGAGGGTAGTCGGAACCGAAGAAGACTCAAAGCGAACCAAACAGGCAAAAAATTTAGGGTCGGCATCAAAAGCAATATCAGCACCAACAGAAACAACCTGATTAGCGGCGTTGACAGATGTATCCATCTGAATGCAATGAAGAAAACCACCATTACCAGCATTAACCGTCAAACTATCAAAATATAACGTTGACGATGTAGCTTTAGGTGTCTGTAAAACAGGTGCCGAAGAAGCTGGAGTAACAGAAGTGAGAACCAGCTTATCAGAAAAAAAGTTTGAATTATGGCGAGAAATAAAAGTCTGAAACATGATTAAACTCCTAAGCAGAAAACCTACCGCGCTTCGCTTGGTCAACCCCTCAGCGGCAAAAATTAAAATTTTTACCGCTTCGGCGTTATAACCTCACACTCAATCTTTTATCACGAAGTCATGATTGAATCGCGAGTGGTCGGCAGATTGCGATAAACGGTCACATTAAATTTAACCTGACTATTCCACTGCAACAACTGAACGGACTGGAAACACTGGTCATAATCATGGTGGCGAATAAGTACGCGTTCTTGCAAATCACCAGAAGGCGGTTCCTGAATGAATGGGAAGCCTTCAAGAAGGTGATAAGCAGGAGAAACATACGAAGGCGCATAACGATACCACTGACCCTCAGCAATCTTAAACTTCTTAGACGAATCACCAGAACGGAAAACATCCTTCATAGAAATTTCACGCGGCGGCAAGTTGCCATACAAAACAGGGTCGCCAGCAATATCGGTATAAGTCAAAGCACCTTTAGCGTTAAGGTACTGAATCTCTTTAGTCGCAGTAGGCGGAAAACGAACAAGCGCAAGAGTAAACATAGTGCCATGCTCAGGAACAAAGAAACGCGGCACAGAATGTTTATAGGTCTGTTGAACACGACCAGAAAACTGGCCTAACGACGTTTGGTCAGTTCCATCAACATCATAGCCAGATGCCCAGAGATTAGAGCGCATGACAAGTAAAGGACGGTTGTCAGCGTCATAAGAGGTTTTACCTCCAAATGAAGAAATAACATCATGGTAACGCTGCATGAAGTAATCACGTTCTTGGTCAGTATGCAAATTAGCATAAGCAGCTTGCAGACCCATAATGTCAATAGATGTGGTAGAAGTCGTCATTTGGCGAGAAAGCTCAGTCTCAGGAGGAAGCGGAGCAGTCCAAATGTTTTTGAGATGGCAGCAACGGAAACCATAACGAGCATCATCTTGATTAAGCTCATTAGGGTTAGCCTCGGTACGGTCAGGCATCCACGGCGCTTTAAAATAGTTGTTATAGATATTCAAATAACCCTGAAACAAATGCTTAGGGATTTTATTGGTATCAGGGTTAATCGTGCCAAGAAAAGCGGCATGGTCAATATAACCAGTAGTGTTAACAGTCGGGAGAGGAGTGGCATTAACACCATCCTTCATGAACTTAATCCACTGTTCACCATAAACGTGACGATGAGGGACATAAAAAGTAAAAATGTCTACAGTAGAGTCAATAGCAAGGCCACGACGCAATGGAGAAAGACGGAGAGCGCCAACGGCGTCCATCTCGAAGGAGTCGCCAGCGATAACCGGAGTAGTTGAAATGGTAATAAGACGACCAATCTGACCAGCAAGGAAGCCAAGATGGGAAAGGTCATGCGGCATACGCTCGGCGCCAGTTTGAATATTAGACATAATTTATCCTCAAGTAAGGGGCCGAAGCCCCTGCAATTAAAATTGTTGACCACCTACATACCAAAGACGAGCGCCTTTACGCTTGCCTTTAGTACCTCGCAACGGCTGCGGACGACCAGGGCGAGCGCCAGAACGTTTTTTACCTTTAGACATTACATCACTCCTTCTGCACGTAATTTTTGACGCACGTTTTCTTCTGCGTCAGTAAGAACGTCAGTGTTTCCTGCGCGTACACGCAAGGTAAACGCGAACAATTCAGCGGCTTTAACCGGACGCTCGACGCCATTAATAATGTTTTCCGTAAATTCAGCGCCTTCCATGATGAGACAGGCCGTTTGAATGTTGACGGGATGAACATAATAAGCAATGACGGCAGCAATAAACTCAACAGGAGCAGGAAAGCGAGGGTATCCTACAAAGTCCAGCGTACCATAAACGCAAGCCTCAACGCAGCGACGAGCACGAGAGCGGTCAGTAGCAATCCAAACTTTGTTACTCGTCAGAAAATCGAAATCATCTTCGGTTAAATCCAAAACGGCAGAAGCCTGAATGAGCTTAATAGAGGCCAAAGCGGTCTGGAAACGTACGGATTGTTCAGTAACTTGACTCATGATTTCTTACCTATTAGTGGTTGAACAGCATCGGACTCAGATAGTAATCCACGCTCTTTTAAAATGTCAACAAGAGAATCTCTACCATGAACAAAATGTGACTCATATCTAAACCAGTCCTTGACGAACGTGCCAAGCATATTAAGCCACTTCTCCTCATCCAACGCGTCAGTTTTTGACAGAATCGTTAGTTGATGGCGAAAGGTCGCAAAGTAAGAGCTTCTCGAGCTGCGCAAGGATAGGTCGAATTTTCTCATTTTCCGCCAGCAGTCCACTTCGATTTAATTCGTAAACAAGCAGTAGTAATTCCTGCTTTATCAAGATAATTTTTCGACTCATCAGAAATATCCGAAAGTGTTAACTTCTGCGTCATGGAAGCGATAAAACTCTGCAGGTTGGATACGCCAATCATTTTTATCGAAGCGCGCATAAATTTGAGCAGATTTGTCGTCACAGGTTGCGCCGCCAAAACGTCGGCTACAGTAACTTTTCCCAGCCTCAATCTCATCTCTCTTTTTGCGTTCTGCTTCAATATCTGGTTGAACGGCGTCGCGTCGTAACCCAGCTTGGTAAGTTGGATTAAGCACTCCGTGGACAGATTTGTCATTGTGAGCATTTTCATCCCGAAGTTGCGGCTCATTCTGATTCTGAACAGCTTCTTGGGAAGTAGCGACAGCTTGGTTTTTAGTGAGTTGTTCCATTCTTTAGCTCCTAGACCTTTAGCAGCAAGGTCCATATCTGACTTTTTGTTAACGTATTTAGCCACATAGAAACCAACAGCCATATAACTGGTAGCTTTAAGCGGCTCACCTTTAGCATCAACAGGCCACAACCAACCAGAACGTGAAAAAGCGTCCTGCGTGTAGCGAACTGCGATGGGCATACTGTAACCATAAGGCCACGTATTTTGCAAGCTATTTAACTGGCGGCGATTGCGTACCCGACGACCAAAATTAGGGTCAACGCTACCTGTAGGAAGTGTCCGCATAAAGTGCACCGCATGGAAATGAAGACGGCCATTAGCTGTACCATACTCAGGCACACAAAAATACTGATAGCAGTCGGCGTGTGAATCATTAGCCTTGCGACCCTCGGCAGCAAGAACCATACGACCAATATCACGAAAATAGTCACGCAAAGCATTGGGATTATCATAAAACGCCTCTAATCGGTCGTCAGCCAACGTGAGAGTGTCAAAAACGATAAACCAACCATCAGCATGAGCCTGTCGCATTGCATTCATCAAACGCTGAATAGCAAAGCCTCTACGCGATTTCATAGTGGAGGCCTCCAGCAATCTTGAACACTCATCCTTAATACCTTTCTTTTTGGGGTAATTATACTCATCGCGAATATCCTTAAGAGGGCGTTCAGCAGCCAGCTTGCGGCAAAACTGCGTAACCGTCTTCTCGTTCTCTAAAAACCATTTTTCGTCCCCTTCGGGGCGGTGGTCTATAGTGTTATTAATATCAAGTTGGGGGAGCACATTGTAGCATTGTGCCAATTCATCCAT
>NZ_FYAJ01000004.1:300000-417967 GCF_900185625.1 Photobacterium andalusiense | reverse complement strand
TAATGGTGGTGCCACTGTCAGTGCCAAATTCTGGGTTGGCACCATCAACAATGGTGATATCAACATTGGCAGGCTTTTGTAGCCAATCACCATCGGTGTCTTGCACCTGGATCGGCACATCAATGGTAATTTTATCGTTAACACTATCAACCAAACCATCGACACCACTGTCGGTATGGTTTAACGGTTTGTCTTGAACAATCGTTACTGTGACGTCGATATCGTGACCGTTCGCCGCTTGGACTGCATCCAATGAGACTGTTACCACTTGCTCGCCGTCAGCGGTCACACCGACTAATTGTCCGGTGGTGCTGTCATAGCTAAAGCTGATCGCTTGATTATCACCCGTAGTTAACTCTGATGATAATTCATCAATTAATTTGGTTAATTGAGCTGAATCGATAACCACAGTCTCAGGATTGAGACGATCAGCGCCAGCCTCAATCACAATCGTGGTGTTGCCCGATACAGGGTAGCCTTGCTCTCCAGCCTGAGGGGTTAAATCACCTTCAGTAATGGTGATCTCACCGTGCTCATTACCGCCAGCATTCGCGCCATCAGTAATGGTGATCACTACCTGACCGTTAGCGGTATCGCCATCATTATCCGTTGCCGTCACACCAAGGTTAATGTTGGCAATGTCAGCATCGTTTTGATCAATGGGGCCTGTAATTTCAACCGTGTATGAGCCATCTTTCGCAATCGTTACGACCATCACTGGCTTATTATCGCTATCCACCACAGTTAATACGTTGCCATTAACTGCAAATGTGGTCGCGGCACCATTACTGGTTAGGTTGGCTAAATCCGGTTGTTCAGCGTTGAAATCAAGCTGATGGATCGCATCTGAGCCGACATCCAGCGGCACTTCGCCGCTAATAACTTGACCATTTTGAGTGGTTTCATTAATCGTGGTGCCACTGTCGGCACCAAACTCTGGATTGGCACCATCTTCAATAGTAATATCGACATTAATTGGTTTATCAAGTGGATTACCATTTGAATCAGCCCCTTGAATAGCAACATCAATCGTGATGCTATCACCGTTATGAGAGACTAAGCCGCTATTATTCCCTGCAACATGATCAATGGGCTGATTAATTGTAGTAGTAACATTTACAGTAACATCACGACCATTGGTTGACGATGCCTCAAGGGTTATAGACATTACTGTCTTATCATTTAGAGTACCTATAATTGTATTTGTCTGAGTATCGTAAACAAAGCTAACTGCTTCGCCTCCAGAAGATATGTCACTATTTAATTCAGACAGTAATGCATTAATTGAGAGAGGATCAAAAACAAAAGTGCTGCTTTCTAGAGACAACGTTGCTGCGTCAACAATAATTGATGCTGATGTTTCAACAGAGTAACCCTGTTCGCCATGTTGAGGTATTAGATCACCTTCAACAACAATCATTGAACCTGACTCGCCACCATCTGCCGCAATAATCACATTAGGATCAATTACTTGAGATGCTCGCTGAGGGTTATAAGCAGTATCAAAACCTGCTTCTGCTAACACGGCATCATTATCATAATTGATAGTGATAAAACTTGCCGTTGCAGAGGAGCCATTTAACCCCACATTACCAGCTGCAGTTGCATTACCAGCTGCAGGGGCTTCAAATAATGTTGTTGGGTCTTGTCCAGCTAAGATTGCATTTTGAAGTGATTCAATATCATCAGCAGAAAAAGATGTATCGGCTTTAGCATCGCCATTAAAAGAAAGACTGTTATCGAGTTCAATCGTTTCGATCCCTGCAGGGGTTAATATTGAACAACTAGGGCAAGGGAAATTAACCACTTGCTCTACGCCATCTTTTATAAAAATAAATTTAGCATCACGATTAGTAACGATAACTTCATTACTCTGTAAACTATGCGTATCTACTACAGGTATAGGCTTTTGATTTGGCTGAAGAATAAAACTTTCACCATCAACAAGCTTAAAATCTTCAACTTTCTTATTATCATTATTAACCATGAAATTGCCCAACCTTTAAATTCCTCGATAGCATAATAGCCAAACTGAATAAGTTAACACCGTCACAACTGTATAGATTTCAATCCATAAACTATCGCTAATTATTCAGATCACTCAATCAATCATAGACTTATTGTATACATAAAGATTAAAAACACCTTTACGTCAATACCTCAGGAGCTTATCATTAGTCTTAATTATAAACAAACAACAATGTAACATATAAGGTCGACTAATATGTTAGATTAGAATTATTTATCAAAGTCATAACTAAAAGGGAAAATAATATCCTTTATTGTCAATTGTATTGGCGGTAATAATATATTATACGGCAAGGAACCAAGCCAATTATTGCAACTAAAAACATTGCTTTTTTAACATTAATGCTAACATTTCTGTAGACCGTTATTTCTCGATACATAGGTTTTTATATGAGTAAAAATACCACCTCGATATCAACCGATGATCTCGATTTTATTGATGATAAATCAGCAGCATTACTGCTTAACACTCCCAAAAGTGCCAGAATCATTTTATGGGTAATGGTGCTATTTTTCTTTATCGCATTTATTTGGGCTTATTTTGCAAAACTCGATAAAGTCACTACTGGTTCAGGAAAAGTGATTCCATCATCTCAGTTACAAGTCGTACAAAACCTTGAAGGCGGAATTGTAAAGCAGGTTTTAGTGAAAGAAGGTCAGCAAGTAAAAAAGGGGCAGACACTGTTGCTTATTGATGACACTCAATTTAAATCTGACTTTAAAGAGAAAAACCAAAGTCTGGCATCAACCCAAGCAGATTCATTGCGTCTTAATGCATTACTTACTAGCGTGACTGTAAATAGAACCCCAAACAATAAAGAATGGCGTAAAAGTGTTAATGTCAAAAGCCTACCACCGACATTTACGGCTGAGTTTCAAAAACAACATCCACAGTTAGTCCATCGTCAACTAAACCAATTTACGGGTAAATTGAACAATTTAGAAAATCAACTTTCTGTTGCCTCACAACAAGCATCACAAAAAGAAAGAGAGCTAACAGAAACTCAATCACGAGTAAAAAATATTCGTAGCAGTTATAACATCGCATTAAAAGAATACAATATAACCAAGCCGTTAGCAGAAGAAGGTGTCGTACCTCGAATTGAGTTACTGAAGTTACAACGTGCACTTAATGACACTAAACGGGATTTAAACTCAGCTAAACTTCAAATTCCAGTGACTCAAGCAGCAATTCAAGAAGCAGGGTTTAAATATATTGATATTGCTTTGCAATTCCGTTCAGAAATTCAAGCTAAACTGAATGAGACCAGCGATAAATTATCCAGTATGACAGAAACGCAAGTAGGCTTAAAAGATCGAGTGAAACGTACGACGGTAGTATCTCCGGTTAATGGCACAGTCCAAACTATTTATGTTAATACCGTAGGCGGTGTTATACAGCCAGGTATGCCATTAGTTGAAATTGTCCCTACAGAAGACACGCTATTGATTGAGGCTAAAATTGCCCCTCAAGATATCGGTTTTTTGCGGCCTGGATTACCAACAATTATAAAATTTAGCGCCTATGATTTTACTAATTATGGGGGACTAAAAGGCACATTAGAAACAATCAGTGCTGATACGATCCAAGATAAAGAAGGCAATAGTTTCTATCAAGTAAAGATTCGTACCGATGCAAGTAGTCTTAAAGGTCCTAATGGCGAAGCATTACCTATCATTCCTGGAATGACAGCATCAGCAGATATTATTACAGGCAAACGTTCTGTATTGGATTATCTATTGAAACCTGTCCTCAGAGCGCGTCAAACGGCGTTAAGAGAATAAAATAATGACCAAAAAACATGTTTTAAAAAAAATCACGTTATTGATTGGCCTTCAATGTTTGGCTACACCTGTAATAGCGCAATCTCTAGAGCAAGCTATTGCCGAAACATTATCAACCAATCCAGATATCAAAAGTGCTTATAATGAGTTTCAAAGTAAGCATCAGTTGATTAATGCCGCTCAAGGTGACTATTTACCTTCAGTCGATCTAGAAGCAGGCATCGGACATGATGACTATAAAGCTAAAAGTCCTTCAGGTCAGTATCGTCCTCAAACTGCAAAAATTAATATTCGACAGTTGATTTGGGATGGGTCTATTACCTATAACGATATTCAACGTAATAAGTCAGAAACAGAAGCGCAACGCTATCAGCTATTATCTGATGCACAAGATAAAGCATTAAAAGCTACCGAAGCCTACCTTGATGTGCTTCACGCGCAGGATGTACTAACCCTGTCTCAATCTAACCTTAAAGTACATCAAAAAATGTACGTTGACATTAAAAAACGTGCTGATGCTGGGATTGGCTCTACAGCGGATTTAGCACAAGTTGATGGCCGTTTAGCCAGTTCTAATACCAATTTATTAGCTGCAGAAAGCAATCTTCAAGATAAGATCACCGCATTTGTACGTATTGTTGGTGCTTACCCAACCGATCTTGTAAAACCAGAAGTAGACACTAATTATCTTGCAACTTCGCTAGATGATGCACTTGCTAAAGCTGAAAAAAATAACCCCGTAGTTTATATCGCATCCAATGATATACATGCTGCCGAATATCAATACAAGCAAGCCAAAGGTACCTTCTACCCTTCTTTTAGTATTGAAGCCTCACAAGAATGGGGAGAAGATCTCAATGGCTCAGCGGGTAATACTGATGAGCTTAAAGCAATGCTAAAAATGCGCTATAACCTGTTTAACGGTGGTAGTGATGTTGCAAAATCACGTCGAGCGGCTTACCAAATTAATAAATCTAAAGATATTCGTGATCGCGCTCATCGCATGCTAGAAGAAGGAACTCGCCTTTCTTGGAGTGCATTAACGTTATCGAAAAAGCAAAAATTATTCTTACAAGAACATGTTGATGCTTCAGCGCGTACTGTTATTGCGTATGAGAAACAATTCAAAATTGGTCAACGCTCTTTATTAGATGTGTTAAACACTGAAAATGAATTATTTGAAGCACGTAAAGCTTATTTAACCGCTGAATATGATGGCATTTTAGCTAAATATCGTGTGCTAAATGCCACAGGACTTATCCTCAGTGAAATGCGGGTTGAAATACCTCAATCTTGGGCACAGTCGGTTAAATAAAGGAACATAATATGAAATATATCATTACAGGTTTACTCGCTCTAACACTCTTTGGTTGCTCTCTTTCAGTGCCTCAACCACCTGTAGCCAAACAAACTAAAAATCTGTTTGATAACGACAGTGATGGCGTTATTAACCAACGAGATCGTTGCCCTAAAACACCGATTGATGCCGTTGTTGATAATGATGGTTGCCCTACTTATGTTGATAGCTCTGAAGAAAATAAGATTCATGTCCTATTTGCTAATGACTCTTCAGTAGTAACAAAAAGTTACATGCAAAATATTAAACAAATGAGTGTATTCTTAACAAAATACCCTAAAACACACATTGAACTTAAAGGCTATGCAAGTCCGGTTGGTAATGCTAATTATAATGTTGCCTTATCACAACGCCGCGCAATCGCCATTCGTCAGGCATTAATCAATGATGGTGTTGCAGCCTCTAGAATAAAAACCGTAGGCTTTGGCGATAGCGATCCTGTTAAAGCAAATGATATCGAACAAACAAATACACTAAGCCGTCGAGTTATTGCACAAGTTATTGGTTATCAAGGTAATGTTGTGAAAGAATGGACCGTATATACCGTCCGTAAAAACTAAACAGATAATTATCCGTTGAAGAAAATAATTTTTTGGCTACTGTGTTGTTTAATTACACTAAATGCATATGCTGCGAGTAAGCAGAATATCGATAAAATCACGCAATTTTATGGTGAGCGCGCAGGTGCACGAGCAATCGCATGGCGCGCACTCATCAAAAATTCACAACACCTGACGACTCAACAAAAACTCAATGCTGTTAATGATTTTTTTAACCAGTTCGTTTTTATTAGCGATAAAAAGCTATGGGGACAAGAGGATTATTGGGCAACACCTTACGAATTTGTTGGTGTTGGTGCTGGGGATTGTGAGGATTTTAGTATAGCTAAATATCAAGCTCTACTTGAACTTGGCATTGATGATAATAAGCTCAGGTTAGTATACGTAAAAGCCCTTGAGCTTAATCAATTCCACATGGTCGTCGCCTATTATCCAACGCCGTCAGCCGTTCCTGTAATTTTAGATAATCTTAAAGGGACTATTTCACCAGCAACTGAACGTAACGATTTATTACCAATCTACAGCTTCAATGGTAGTAAATTATGGCTTGCAAAGCAGAAAGGTCAAGGCCAAGTAGCAGGTAATGCTTCTCGCCTAAGCCTGTGGAATGATCTACGTCATCGTTCGCAATATATAAAACTCAACCAACCACGAAACATTTTTTAATGAGTAAATTACAATGACTCTTTACCGACAACTGCTACTGTGGATGCTAGTGGTATTATTTTTACTAACTAGTACTGTATTTGCGATTCAATTTAATACCACTAAAAACTATTTAATTGAACAACAATCAACAGAGCTCAATAATGTTGTCAGCTCAGTTGGGTTTGCATTATCTCCGTATCTAAAAACCAACGATTTTATTGCTACCGAATCGGTCATTAATGCGACTTTTGATTCGGGTTATTACAGTAAAGTGAAATTGACCTTATTAGATTCAAACAAAGAAATCATTCGTCAATATCCACAAATAATAAAAAATGTACCTAATTGGTTTAAATCCGTTGTTCATATTGATGCTATTACTCAAACTAGAACATTAACTAATGGCTGGCTACAACTTGCGGAGCTTACAGTAATAAGTAGCCCTGCATCTGCATATATTCAATTATGGCAAGCGACGGTTCAGCTTATTCTTGGTTTTATTGCTTGCCTATTATTAGGTGCAATTGTGTTATCACTTGTACTCAATAAAGTGCTAAAGCCTTTAAAACAAATTCAAAAAAGTGCTAAAGAAATGGCTAGTAACCACTTTACAGCACCGTTACCAACACCACATACTCGCGAGTTAGTTGATGTAGTTACTGCTTTTAACTCTATGAATATTCAATTACAGCAGCACTTTGAACAACAGGCTCAAGAAGCAGATACATTACGAGTTCGTGCTTATCAAGATCCTGTATCAGGGTTAGCTAACCGTAGTTATTTAATGACTAAACTAAACTCATGGTTAACCAATAAACCTACGGGTGGCATCATTCTATTGAAGTCTGATGCGATTGAAGATAGTTACCAACAAGCAGGTTATGAATTAGGTGATCCTTTAGTGTTAAAATTGGCAGAACGCTTAAAAGAACTTTCTGCTGATGACATTACTATCGCACGTTTAAACCAATCTGAATTTATGCTTATTGCACCAAATGTCTCTGAAGAAGATCTTACTGATACAGCCCGTGTCATGCTATCTATGACATCAGAATTAAATCTTGATCCACTCGGTATTGCTCCCCTACAAGCTGCAGCTGGCATTGTTATGTGTTCAGAAACATTAACAATAACAGCACTACTTGCACATGCTGACAATGCCTTAAATAAAGCGCGCCAACAAATAAAAGAACCATTGGCTTTATTAGAAGTCAGTGCCAATAAAACAATACCCGCGATAGGTAAACAACAATGGAATGCATTAGTCGATGAAGCAATTGCGAATAATTTAATTCATTTCACTTTTCAAAAAGCCATTGATGCTAACAATGCAATTATTCATAAAGAAATGTTTGCATACATTAAAAAAGGCCAACAAAAATTTAATGCCGGTCAATTTTTATCTGCTTTAGAAAAACTCAATGATGGCGCCAAATTTGATCGCTATATTATTGATACTATTTTTAATAAGTTCACAAAACAAACCAAATCGGTTCCTGTAGCAATAAATATTACTCAAAGTAGTATTAATGATACGGGCTTTATCCGTTGGCTGAACAATAAACTGCAATCATGCCCACAAATGAAACAACATGTTTTATTTGAATTGCCAGAAATTTGTTTTATTAAAAATATCGATAACACCCGTTTATTGTGCGAAATCATACGTCAAAATGGATTTCAATTTGGTATCGATAATTATGGTCATAATTTCAGTTCAACTGGGTATCTCAATCAATTACGGCCTCACTATGTGAAGCTTGATTTTGCTTACACCTCACAATTAGATGATCAAGTCAAAATGGATGTTTTAGAATCAATAACGCGCAGTGCTAATAATCTTGCTGTAATGACGATTGCATCTCGCGTAGAAACTGTTGAACAAAAACAAAAACTAACGTTATTAAAAGTTCAAGGTTTCCAAGGTTATGTTACTGAAGAGTTAGTTAATGGAGAAATGAAATGAAAGATCCATTACTACAATCATTAACTTATATTAGTCGCTTTTACGGTCAAGCAAATTCACCCGATGCATTGATTGCCGATCTGCCACTTACAGATGGATTACTGACACCTTATTTATTGCCTCGAGCAGCAGAAAAAGCGGGTCTTCAAGCCAAACAAACACAGTTAGCATTAACGAAATTATCGCCGTTATTATTTCCTGTGATTGCGATTCTAAAAGGTGGTGATGCCTGCGTAGTACTCAGTCTTGATAAAGAAAAAGGTCAAGCAGAAGTTGTACTGCCGCAAACTGATAGCTCTGAACAATGGATCAATATTGATGAATTAAATGCACAATATACGGGTCATTTATTCCTAATCAAAAAACGTTTTCGTTATGATGAACGTTCTCCTGAAATATTAAAAAACCGCGATGGTCATTGGTTCTGGAGCACGTTATGGGAATCGCGCAGTATTTACCGTGATGTCTTTATTGCTTCAATTTTAATTAACATGTTTGCGATTGCTGCGCCATTATTTACCCGTTTAGTCTACGATAAGATTGTTCCTAATCTTGCATTTGATTCACTATGGGTATTGGCTATCGGCATTACTATTATTTTTATTTTTGATTTTGTTTTAAAAATATTACGTAGTTATTTTATTGATTTAGCCGGTAAAAAATCAGACCTTCTTATTTCAGCAAAGATATACAGCAAAGTAATGGGGATTCGAATGGAAGCTAAGCCCGCTTCTGTTGGTGCCTTTGCTCGCCATTTACAAGAGTTTGAATCTATTCGTGAATTTTTCACATCAGCCACGGTTTCATCATTAATTGATTTACCATTTGCATTACTTTTCCTATTTATTATCTATGTAATGGCTGGTCCTTTAGCTTTAGTACCACTAATTGCAGTATTAATTTTAGTAATTTATAGCTACCTTATTCAACGGCCACTACGCCGCACCATTGAAGAAGGCTCTCGTTTAGCATCTCAAAAACATGCCAACTTAATTGAAAGTTTATCTGGGTTAGAAACTATCAAAATGTTTGGTGCTCAAAGTCAGTTCCAATATCGTTGGGAAGAAGCTGTTACCCATATTTCAAATTGGGGACTAAAATCGCGTCGTTTAACAGATTCAGTTCAAAACACTGCCGGATTTTTACAGCAATTTGTCTCAGTTGCGATGATCGTTGTTGGAGTCTATTTAATTGCGAATGGTGATTTAACCATGGGGGGATTAATAGCCTCAACGATGTTAAGTGGTCGTGCCGTTGGACCAATGGTGCAACTTGCTTTGCTATCAACACGTTACAACCAAGCTAAATCAGCAATGACCATTATTGAACAATTAATGGCAATGCCTCTCGAGCAAGAAGACGCCAAACGTTATATTCATCGTCCGATTATTCGTGGCAAAATAGAGTTTGATAATGTTACCTTTTCTTACCCCAATGCAACACAAGCTGCATTAAAGAATGTTAGCTTTACCATTAATCCTGGTGAAAAAGTGGCTATTATTGGTCGTATTGGTTCCGGTAAGACCAGTGTTGAACGCATTTTAATGGGTCTATATCAGCCACAACAAGGCTCAGTTCGTATTGATGATACAGATATCAATCAACTGCACCATATCGATATTCGTCGTAATATCGGCTGTGTACCGCAAGATATCACTCTCTTTTTTGGCTCTATTAGAGATAATATTATACTTGGTCGTCCCTTAGCGACTGATAAAGAAATTTTACAAGCGGCTGAACGTGCAGGTGTGACTGCATTTACTCAACATGATGCGGCTGGTTTAGAAAAACAAATCGGAGAAGGTGGACATGCACTCTCTGGCGGTCAACGCCAAGCAATCGCTATTGCACGCGCCTTTCTCACTCAGCCACCGGTTGTAATTATGGATGAGCCAACCAGTAGCATGGATAACCGCTCAGAAATGTATATAAAGCAGCAACTCCATAAAATGACCAACGAAGAAACACTAATTTTAATCACCCATAAAACTGGAATGCTTGATGTGGTTGATCGATTGATTGTTATGGAACATGGTCATATTGTTGCTGATGGACCTAAAGATCAGGTATTACAAACATTACGAAACGGTAATATTAATCAACCATCAACAAATAAATAATGGTTGTGATAGCAGTCATTATTATTTAACTAATAATAGTTGTAATACATCGCCAGTTTGTCCACCATAACAAACTGGCAAGTTAATTATTTAGGATTCTCGTGGAAAAAGTTGCTATTTTTGTCGATGTCCAAAACATCTATTATACCGTCAAAGAAAAGTACCACTGTAATTTTGATTACAATGCTTTTTGGGCAGAAGTATCGCAAGGACGTAAAATTATTGCGGCTTATGCCTATGCTATTCATAAAGGCGATGAAAAACAGCGACAATTTCAAAATATCCTACGCGGGATTGGCTTTGAGGTTAAATTAAAACCTTTTATTCAACGTAGTGATGGCTCTGCAAAGGGTGACTGGGATGTCGGTATTACGATTGATGTATTAGAGCATGCGGCAGATGTTGATCGGATTATTTTATTATCTGGCGACGGTGATTTTGATTTATTAGTTGATAAAGTACAAACCAAATATAATACCGTTGTTGAAGTCTATGGCGTTCCGGGATTAACCGCGACCTCATTAATGAATACTGCAAAATATTATCGTGAGATTGAAAATACTTTACTGCTTGGACGTTAGTTTCTTGAGCAGTGGTATTACTAAAAAGGCCAACAATATATTGTTGGCCTTCTCATATAACTTGATGTTTATTTTATATTCTGAGCGTGAACAAGACCGCCATGACTATAAATATCCATCAGTTCACCTGCTGCTTGGCGTACCATTTTTACAGGAACAATAATGAAATAAATAGACGCTAGAATCACCATTGTAGGATCTGCATAAACAGCCAAATGTGCATATTGGGTCATCATCAAAATTTTTGCAACAACAAAGCCCATTAATACAGAGGCACTGATAACAGTATCCATTACCCACTGCTTAGCTTCGGCGTCAGCTAATGCTGATGAGATATTTTTACTTTTGGCTTTGATATAACGATAAGTACCATAACAACCAACAACACTAATCATACCAAAGGCTAAAGCAACACCTGCATTAATATCACGCCCACCCGCTAAAATGGCTTCAACAGCGGAATAAAATGACCAAATACACATTAAAGCAATCACTGAGCCTTTAATCGCAATAACAGCTGGTGCTATCATTGCTACTTGCGAACTATCTTTATTTATTTCAGGTTTATGAAGATAATGCGCGGCACCTAGAGATAACATCGTTAATGCCAAACTCACTAAAGAATATGCACCATCAAAAATAATCACTAAAGAACCCACTAGTGATCCAAGTACAATCCCCAAAATAGCAAAAGTAAACGATGACACGGTAGACAACAGGAGTAAACCGCGCTCTTGTTGCATTGAACTAGACATATAGGCCTCAATCGACAAATTTTTCGTCGTTTTTTTGTTTAATTATGAATCTAATGAGATGATACAACCTCTTCTATTAATACTATAATCACTGAGCGTCGATTTTATCGTCGCTTAAAAGTATTATTACGCTTTTTTTTTATTCTCATATTTAATCTATTGGTCTCATCAATGAAAATAGCTCAAATTGAAATGTTTCTATCGACTATAAAAACAGGCTCAATTGCTGAAGCTGCCCGTCGTCATGGAAAAAGTCGTACTACAGTCAGTGCATCATTAAGTGCATTAGAAGATCATTTAGGCGTTGAGCTTTTAAACCGCAGTGGTAACCGTATTACCCCTACCGTTATAGGCGAAGCAACAGTTAATGATTTCGAGCGTATCATTTTAATTGCGAGAGATATTGATACTCGCTGTGAACAATATAATGTAGGCGTTGAGGCCAGTATTCGTATCGCACGTGATGATTCATTACCAGAATCACTATGGCGTCAATTATTACGTCAAATTCGAATCCAGTTCCCTCAAACAAGTGTTTCTATTTATAGCGCTCCAACCCAAGAGCTAGAAGAAATGGTAGCGCAAAATCTAGTAGATGTAGCTTATGGTCTATTACCTGATACTTATCATTTTTCTCGATTACAACAGACAGATTTAGGACAGATACGTATGATGTCTGTTGCCCATAAAGATCACCCTCTAAGTCAACTACGAAAAGTTAATGATGCTGATCTCGAGCGCTACACTGAGATTGCGGTGGCTTATTTTGATGAGGAGAGCTTACGTATTGTGACCCCAAAAGCGGGGAAATATATCGCGTTATCTTTTTATGAACACTTGCGAGACGCAGTACTCGATCAAACTGGTTGGTCATCACTACCCGCAATTTTAATTAAACAACATTTACGAGAAGGCACGCTTAAAGTCATTAAATATAATCGAGCAATGAATTGGCAATCGTATGGTGAAGTTGTTGAAAATGAAGCGCGCCGTGGCACTGTTGTAAAATGGCTTTCTGAACAATTAGAAACTTATTTACTTGATGAAAGTGATTAATATCAATGAGATAGACAATGTAATTGGCGCGTTAAATCTTGCATAAATTTAACACTAATGTGAATTTATAAAGTAATCACTTTTTAATAATAAAACATAAATTAATCGTAAATAGATCTGACAAACGGACATTTATTGCTAAACTTATTCTCATCTATAAGTAAACATTCAGATAATGCTTACAATCTATGATAATAAATTATTCTTTATAATTATAATTTATGGTTAAAGTTTTACCTAGAGGCTAGCTTGCACAGCGTTTTTAATTCAGTATGTGCGCCATAAATCAGGGGTGCTTACCATTAATTCTATTGATGATATTTGTAATAATAACATATTCATCAAAATAATAATCTATTCAGAGCTAAATTTGCTCTAAGTATTTAACCTTATATAAAGGGAAATCAGAAAGTTCTATTAATTCGTTATTAAAACTTTTCGCGCAACCTGAATCGCAATTTAAAAGGAAATAATCTTTATGATGAGAAAATTAGTTGCTGAGTTTATCGGTACCGGTTGGTTAGTTTTAGGTGGCTGTGGTAGTGCTGTATTAGCAGCAGCATACCCAAATTTGGGTATTGGCTTTTTAGGTGTTGCACTAGCATTTGGTTTAACCGTCGTTACAATGGCATATGCTATTGGCCATATCTCAGGTTGTCATTTAAACCCAGCAGTTACTGTTGGTTTATGGGCAGGTGGTCGTTTCCCTACTGGAGATGTTATTCCTTACATTGCATCACAAGTACTTGGCGGTATTGCAGGTGCAGGTGTACTTTATATTATCGCAAGTGGCCATGCTGGCTTTGATTTAGCGAATGGCTTTGCGTCTAATGGTTACGGTGCTCACTCTCCAGGTCATTACTCACTACTGTCTTCATTTGTTACTGAAGTTGTAATGACATTCATGTTCTTATTCGTAATTCTAGGTGCGACACATAAGCTTTCTTCACCACAAATGGCGGGTCTTGCAATTGGTCTGGCGTTAACGCTAATTCACTTAATCAGTATTCCAGTAACCAATACATCAGTTAACCCTGCACGTAGTACAGGTCCTGCATTATTTGTTGGCGATTGGGCTACATCACAATTGTGGATGTTCTGGGTAGCACCGCTTATTGGCGCAGTGCTTGCGGGTGTTGTTTACCGTTGGTTATGTCCAGATAATGAATATCGTTCAGTAAGCTAATAACGATTATCAATGCTACAAATAAAAAAGCGAGCTTAGTTATAAGCTCGCTTTTTATTGCCAACATATTTTAAATACAAGACAATCGTTAATCGTTAATCGTTAATCGTTAATCGTTAATCGTTAACTATATCCTGTTATTTATTCATCAATGTCAATAAAGCCTGTAGCGGATGTTTAAATTGGATATGCTCTAGACGTTTAACTTGGCTGCGACATGAGTATCCAGTAGCCATACAACGCGCAGGATCATACTGTTCAATATTTGCTTTCCAACTCAAATTATAGACCTTTTTAGATGCCTCAAGTTTATCCACCTCATGGCCAAAGGTGCCCGCCATACCACAACAACCAACAGGGACCGATTCCATTACCCCCCCAAAATGGCTAAATATAGCCCCCCACTGCTTTTCGGCATTTGGCATTTTAGTTTTTTCGGTACAATGAGCAAATAAATACCATGGCGTATCATTCAATGGTGCTTTTTGAGGTATCTCTTTTAGAAGCGGTAACAGCCATTCATGTACGGTATACACAGTAAATTTCCCGCGCCGTTGTTGCAATACTTCTTGATACTCATCGCGGTAGCACAATACCAACGCAGGGTCGACTCCCACCATTGGAATATTCAATACTGCTAATTGATTTAAAAAGTCGGCAGTTGAGGTTGCGGTTTTTGCAAAAGCTTTTAAAAAACCTTTAACATGTTGTGCTTTACCATTGGGCTTAAATGGCAACAATATTGGTTTTTTACCTAACTTTTCTATTAAATGAATAAAATCACGTACAACTTGAGCATCATAAAAACTGGTAAATGGATCCTGAACAATCAACACATAGTTTTGCCGTTCTTGATCAGATAACGCTTGCAGCCATTGCATGTCAAAACATAATGCATGATGACCATCAAGACTTTCTGCTAATGTTGGTACTGATAATAACGGCATATCAACATAGCCAATGGTTTTTACTGTCAGCTTTTTCGACCATTGTGGACGAATAAGACTATTAACGATCATCGGTGCTTTCACCATTAACGGTAAAACATTTTCAACATAAGCGACTAAATAATCTTTCGCTGGGCGCTGATAACGGCTGTAATAGATATTCATAAATCGTGAACGGAAGCTAGGTACATCGACTTTAATCGGACATTGACTGGCACACGCTTTACACGCTAAACAGCCATTCATTGCCTCCATCACTTCATGTGAAAAATCATAATGATGACGATTAGCACCATAAGTATTTTTCAACCGCTCAATAAGTTGCTTTACTGTTGGTGATGTTGTTAATAGTTGTTGTTCTAACTCATCTGCATTAATACCTTGCTCAGCTAATTGCCTTAACCATTCACGCACCAACCCAGCACGACCTTTCGGTGAGTGACGACGATCTGCAGTAATCTTCATCGATGGACACATTGGTGAACTAGTATCGTAATTAAAACATAAACCATTACCATTACATTCCATAGCTTGTTTAAAACTATCGCGAGTGGAAATGGCTATTTGGCGATCATAAAAACCACGTTTCACGCTATCGACTTTGACTAATTTACTGTCATTACCAAGTGGTGTACAAATTTTGCCAGGATTCATACGATTATGCGGGTCAAACGCAGCTTTAATACGACGTAACTCCGTAAATAATTCTTCGCCAAAAAACTCAGGACCATACTCAGAGCGGAAACCCTTACCATGCTCACCCCACATTAAGCCGCCATATTTAGCGACTAATGTAACCACTTGATCAGACACTTGTTTCATTAATAGTTCTTGCTGAGGATCACACATATCTAACGCGGGCCGTACATGTAATACACCAGCATCTACATGACCAAACATGCCATAATTAAGTGATTTATCGTCTAATAATTGCCTAAACTCAGCAATAAAATCAGCCAGATTTTCAGGTGGTACACAGGTGTCTTCTGCAAATGCAATCGGTTTTTGAGAGCCTTTGGCTGCCCCCAATAAACCTACTGCTTTTTTACGCATAGTATAAATTTTTTGAATGCCAGCGAGATCATCGCAAACTTGATAGCCAATAATTCCTGCTTGTTGATCCGCAATCAATTGATCAAGTCGCTGACAAAGTGCGGTAACTTGTTGTTGATTGTCTGCAATATTATTACTGGCAAATTCAACCATATTAATGCCTAACATGGTTTTGCCTGGTACATCTATTAATAGATCCTCAACCGTATTCCAAACTATATCTTCTTTAGCTAAATTTAAGACCTTAGAATCTATTGTTTCAACAGATAGCGCATGCGCTGCTACCATCATTGGTGCATTACGTAATGCTGAATCAAAACTATCGTATTTAATATTAACAAGAGTACGAGATTTAGGGATCGGAGTGATATTCAACTTCGCTTCTGCGATAAATGCTAATGAGCCTTCTGCACCACATAATAACCGTGCAATATCAAAAGATTGTAATTGTTCATCATAAACATTTTTTAAATCATAGCCGGTTAGAAAGCGGTTAAGTTGAGGAAATTTATCCAGTATTTGTTGACGCTTATCTCGACAAATTTGAGCAGTTGTTTGCAAGGCATTATTAACCAGTGAACCCTGTTCTAAGGCCTCTAGTTGTACTGAGCTCAATGGCTCAGTATTAAGTATTGAGCCATCAACCAATACCGCGGTCAGTGCTAAAACATGATCAGAGGTTTTGCCATATTTAAGCGATCCTTGGCCAGATGCATCAGTATTTATCATACCGCCAATTGTGGCACGATTACTGGTTGAAAGATCGGGTGAGAAAAAATAGCCATGCTCACGTAGAGCATCATTAAGTTGATCTTTGATCACGCCACTTTGAACTCTAACCCAGCCTTCTGCTATGTTTATTTCTAGTATTTTATTGAAGTAGCGCGAGAGATCAACCACGATACCAGAGGTCAGTGATTGACCATTAGTACCTGTACCGCCACCACGAGGGGAAAATGTAACACTTTGAAATTCTTCACGATTACCTAACTCCCCAACTAATATTAAGTCATTAATATCACGCGGTAATACTACCGCTTGGGGTAATTGTTGATAGATGCTATTGTCCGTAGCCATTGCCAAACGGCTTGCATAGCTCTTTTCAATATCACCTTGAAAGCCTGCATTTGATAATGCAGTTAAATACGACAGTACAGCATTATCAATACTGCTTTGATAGGTTAATGCAGGTAACATTATTTCAACTCTCCCTCTCCAGTCGTTACGCAATCATGCGCAGCCGCGTCCTACGACAACTGGGCTTACTATTATAATTACTCATTTTAACAAAATGTTAAAAGTATATTATTTCACTTTACTCTACCTAGAAAATAAACAAAACCATTTCTACATTAATATCTTGGTGTTCAGCACCCAATTAAAATTAGCCTACTGAACACCGACGATTATTACCGTTAAATACCGCCCATGAGGGTATATTTCATCTCGGTATATTCTTCTAAACCTTGGTGAGCCCCTTCTCGACCTAATCCCGATTCTTTAACACCACCAAACGGGGCGAGTTCTGTTGAAATAAGTCCTTCATTAACACCCACCATGCCATATTCTAAAGCTTCGCTTACCGTAAATGCGCGCGAGAGTGATTGGGTATAAATATAAGCAGCCAAACCTGAATCGGTATTATTAGCGCGATCAATAACTTCTTGATCATCACTAAAACTAAAAATAGCGGCTAATGGTCCAAAGGTTTCCTCTATTGCCACCAGCATATCATCGCGTACATCACGAATAATCGTTGGTTGAATAAAACAATCACTCGATACTTGTTGAGAGCCTAAAACTAAACTTGCGCCTTTTAACATCGCATCATGAATATGACGCTCAACCTTTTCAACTGCAGCACGATTGATTAATGGACCAATTGTTACGCCAGCATCTAAGCCATTACCAACTTTTAATAACGATACTTGCTGATATAGTCGTTCAATAAATTGTTCATAAATCGCCTTATGAACATAAATACGATTAGCACATACACATGTTTGACCTGCATTTCGAAATTTCGCAATCATTATGCCATCAATAGCACGCTCAATATCAGCATCATCAAAAATAATAAATGGCGCATTACCACCTAACTCTAATGACACTTTTTTTACCGTCGTTGCAGCTTGTGCCATTAATAATTTACCAACAGCCGTTGAGCCCGTAAAAGATATCTTTCTGACTTTTTTATTGCCGGTTAATTCTGCACCAATTTTAACGGCATCCCCAATAACAACATTAAATAAGCCATCAGGAATACCCGCTTGTTGTGCTAATGCTGCAAATGCAAGCGCCGTAAAAGGAGTATCAGGAGCAGGCTTTAATACCACAGCGCAACCGGCTGCAAATGCTGGAGCACATTTACGAGTAATCATTGCAGCAGGAAAATTCCACGGCGTAATAGCAGCCACAACACCAACAGGTTGACGTGACACTAAAATACGTGCGTCCATTTTATGACTTGGAATTATTTCACCGTTCATGCGCTTAGCTTCTTCGGCATACCATTCTATAAAGCTAGCAGCATAGCTAATTTCACCTTTTGCCTCATTAAGTGGCTTGCCTTGCTCTAACGTTAAAATTGTCGCTAACTCAGCCGTATTCTCAACGATGAGATCATACCACTGACGTAATACTGTCGCTTTATATTTAGCCGTTGTTTTTGACCATTGACGATAAGCTTTATCTGCAGCTTCTATCGCAGTGCGAGTTTCTTCCACCCCCATTAAAGGTACATGGCCAATGACGTCAGTTGTGGCAGGGTTAGTGATAACTGTCGATTTTCCTGAATAAGCGTTTATCCACTCACCATTAATAAACGCTTGCTGCTTAAACAATCCACCTAAAGATAATGTCATAACTATACCCTGCTTTATTTATACAATGAATTAGACTCAAAACTGATGATTACAAAAGTGATCCATTGAAATATATAACCAATTGATTAATTTATTATATTACACACTTATCACTATAACTGCTTAGAACGATAGGTTATAAAGCAAATAATGTAGAAAAAAACAGCAAAAACTATACGATTCAGCTGCAAATAACCATCATCACAACTACGCTTTAAATAGTACCAATAAGCGTAATGATTAAATTGAACAATCACTTTGCTGTAATTTAAAGTGGATATAAATTGCTTATGCAAAAAAGTAGACAGCTTACCCATATTCGTCATGGCATAAAAACAGGGGCAACGACCTCTTTTCTCCATGAACAAGATCTCCCTGCGACAAATCCATTTGTTTTATGGGAACACTTCACATCAAAAAACAATACCCGTCATAGCCTTAACTTTCATGGTCACTCAGGAATAGAAGCGGTCAGCTATCCACTTCTAGGCACTATATCTCATCATGATTCGACTCCACAGCACCATACTATTGAGAGCGGTGATATTCACGTAATGACCAGTGGTGAAGGCGTTATTCACAAATCTACTCTCTTACCGCTACAATCAACCAATGAATCAATTCAATTATGGACCATCTTACCTGCTGCTGATAATATTGAAATGTGCCAACCTTCAAGCCAATTAATCACCAAGAACCAATTACCAGTTATTGAAGACAATCACTCAGCAACAAAAGTATTAATAGGAAGCTATCACCATCATCACAGTCCGGTAAAATGTCATTGTAATCTTATTTTATTAGACATTATTATGACATCTTATAGTTCTTGGTGTTTTACTCCTCCACAACAACATCTCTCTAGCTTTATTTACTTAAAATCCGGTATTTCTTACAGCGCAAATAATAAACTCACACCATTACAGATGGGTTTATTTGAATCATCCCCAAACCCGATCACAATTACAACGACCAATCAAAGTTCGCGATTTTTCATTGCTTGTGCTGTACCACTAAAGCAAAAAATGATCACAAATCAACATTCTTTTCACTCAAATAAAAATAATCTCAATAAAAGTGAAACAACAATATCTAAATTAATTTCAAAGATTAAATCGTCAAATTAAAAACATGAAACGTAATGACAGAAATATCAATAAGGAATACTTATAAGTTTAATACAAACAATAAATTTAATAGCATGATATTATCCCTTCATACTTATACTAAAAATAAATCATTAATGTGTAATAAACATTATGGCTAGTGTTGTTATTACACTATTACAATTAATGTCAAAGGTATTTCTCATGTTATCCATAAAAAATTTTTTTTCGAATTATTCAATGTATAAAAAAATCGCCTTTCAAATAACCGTACTACTTTCATTTATTTTTATTACATTTCAACTACTTGTGTTCTTTAGGTTTTTTGATGAAGATACATTAAATGTAATTCACAATCATCGCACTAAAATAAATATTCTATTCGTATTTACGCTACTTTTTATTTTATTTAGTTTTATAAATATGATTAATAAATGGTTCATAAACCCATTAAAGAAATTAAATAAAGAAATAAATGAAAAAACAAATATATTTAACAACAAAAACATTCACGAAAATAATATAACTGACACATTTAAATACTGTACCATTATGATAGATGAGATCAATAAAAAAGATTTTCAGGTTGATTTAGAACTATCTATGCTAACAAAAGAAAAACAAGCAATAATGTCTCACAAACAATTAACCTCAAGTATTTTTAATAATAGCCAAGATATAATTATTATCATTGATAATAATGGTATTATCACTCGTGTGAATCCAACCTTCTGCAAATTAATTGGTGTCAAATATGAAAATCTTCTTCACCAACCTTTAATAAACTTCATTAACAAAATTGCATACAAAAATATTAAAGCTTCTCTTACACATGAGCTTAATAGTTGCCATAACTGGCAGGGTGAATTTACTATTCAACATCTAATCAACAAAAAAAACATTCCTCTATATGTAAAAATAAACAAATTTATTGATAAAAAAAACAATCATATACAGTATTCTATTATTGCAACAGATTTGACAACAATAAAAGAAATTGATCGTCTTGTTTATATTAATCATCATGACTCATTAACGGAGTTGCCAAACAGAGTCGCGCTTACGAACCGCTTAAACGATGAACTTAATAAACAACGAACAGAATGTCATAAGTTTGCTGTTGTTTTTATTGATCTAGATAACTTTAAAAAAATAAATGACAACTATGGCCATCAAATGGGTGACAAAGTACTAAAAATAACAGCCTACAAATTGCGTAACTCGGTAAAAAAAACCGATATGGTTGCACGCCTATCTGGTGATGAATTTATCGCAATAATTAATCCAGTAACAACACAAACAGATGTCATTCAAACATGTGAGCGTATACTCAACATATTACAGCAACCAATTATCATTAATAACCAAAAAATAGCAATTAGTGCTAGTCTTGGTTGTTATTACGCTCACCCCAAACAGCACCAAACAATAGATGATATTTTATCTCAAGCAGACATTGCTATGTATAAAGCAAAAATGACGGGAAAAGGTAGAATTGTAGAATGTAATTCATTTTGATAAAAATGCCGTATAAATAGAGATTTATACGGCATAATAAAATAACTTATGGGCGAGTTGCTAATTGGAATGTACCATTTGATTGAAACCAAACCACTTGCTTCTGTTTACGACCAAGTAATAATGGACCGTCATCAAAGAACAAGAAATTCTTCCAATTACGTTTAAATACACCCCATTTCGTTTCAATAATATTATATTTTTCATAACAGAAGAAAATAGTGGTATTATCTTCCCACTTTATATCTGCCAACAACTCAGCAGGTAACTCAGGTTCATCACTATCCCAAGCTTGTTGCCAATCTATCGCTTCTGACCAAATTTTTTTATCAAATGCCCAATCACCTTTTTCAAAATGATCAGCATCAGAACTTTGGTTACTCACGTGTTCACACCATAATTGCGCCGAACGAGCTTGAGTAAATGGTTTTATTTGTACTAAATCAGCTTCAGCAACAGGCATTGAAGCATGAGTGAAAATCCATTTACGTACGTAACTATCAAATTCGGTATAATTCATTTGTCAGCCTAAAAAAATAAACACCACGCAATGTACATCAGTGCTGATATTTGTTCCAGTCTCTGACTAATAATTTTTATCTATCAGGCTTAACACTCATAAAAAAGATACGAATTAGATCGTATCTTAGTAAAACACTCATACCATTTTATACTACTATTGGCTTACTTATTCGGTTGCCATAGATCACTAACCCAACCACCAATATTATCATCGTAATGGTTATCTAAAAACGTAGGTGTCGTTCTTATTGGTGTATCATTATGACACTCAAGAAGTTCAGATATATGCCTCGCCATCGGATCATCGGTAGAGTGCATTTGCCTTTTTTGGGCAATTTCTTTAATAATCTGTAAACGATATGACGAGTTCATCTTTTTCATCTTCGACTCCTCTTACAATGAGATACATAAATAACGACTAAATAAAAATAGGCTTATCTATAGATTTCGTCAAATAACAGTCTTTAAATTGTCACATATTTACGTTACAGATATTTACCGCTATCCATTTAAAAACAATAACTTATGATTTACAAACATTAATTGTAAAATATATTATTGATAAGATAAGTTTAACTAACTGATTATAATGACTTAAAAAAAAATATTTTTTTAATAATTTGGCAATTATTTACACGATATTTCAGAATTGTAGCGTAATTAACAGCGTTAATTTTATGGTACATCTGCTAGACTATTAATATTCATTATTAACATCGTTATTTTTCATTGTTCCAGGAGTGTTTGTGCGTTTATTGCCTATTATTACTTTTTCTTTGGTGAGTATATTTAGCTCTATCGTTAATGCTAACGCAAACACATTAGCGGCTCCCTCTTCTATAGATAAACCAGTTACTCAATTATTACCTAATCAAAACAACCAATGTAATAAGACCTTAAGATATAAAGTATTTTTTGAGGGACATCATATCGGCGATTACGAACGTAATTTAGTTTGGGATGGTACACATGCAAATGTTTACACCAACAGCACAGTTAGTGTTTTAATTACTAAAGCAAAATTAAACCAACACTCAAAACTGCATTGGTCTCAGCAACGTCAAAGCTTTGTTACCGATTCGTTTGAACGTAATATAAAAGGCTTACTGGCCGGTAAAGTATCTGCAACGTTTACTAATAATGGTGCGCAATCAACAGTAACAGAAGACGGTAAGACACATCAATTCAGTGAGACTTTATTACCAATACTTGATGGTGATACGATTGGCGTCCAGATGCGATTAGATATTATGCAAGGAAAGAAAAACTTTGACTTTATTTTACAAAATAGCGATGACACTAGTCATTATTACTTCAAAGTTGTCGGAGAAGAAACAATAGCAACCAATTTTGGTGATCTAAAAACCATCCGTGTTGACCAAATAAAGAAAAGTGATCGCCAACTGTCACTCTGGTTTGCACCGTCAATTGATTACCAATTGGTTCGGGCTACTTATAAGCGTAAGTTATTAGATTTAAAAGCGGTTTTAATCAGCAAGCAAATACATTGCCCACAACCTATCATTCTTAAATAGTCTCAAGGCCATTAAACAGTCACGATTAGATGACTGTTTGATGGTCGTCTCATTTTGCTATCGCTTTACCACCAATAATTTTATACGCAGGCGTTCCTCTGACTAAGACTTCACGCGCAAATACGGTTTGGCATTCAGGGCAAATGCACGCTTGTTGAGTAAAATCTCTACTGATCCTTTCTTTAAAACATTTCACCAACGCACCTTTACCGCCTTTGCGATATTTAAATAACAGCGTTTTACAGCGACAACATATTACATCAACCGTTTTAGTCGGTCCTTTCTTATTAGGCTTAGCCATTACAATGCTTATTTTTATAACTATTGATGAGATTGAATAATTGCAGATTGGACTAATTGATCAATAATGTCCTTCTCTTGCTCAAAAACATGTGCCAAATTTCCATATTTAGGTTGATGGCGATCATTTTCATAAGCATGCTGCCAACCTTTTGTCGTTGACATAAATTGCTCGGCAAATTGCGGAGAAATAGCTAAACATCCAGCTAAAACAGTATCAACATAGCTTTGAATTATAGGTTTTTGATGGCATGGAGAACAAAAATCATCATTAACATAAACCCATACCGGCCCTGTAACCTCTAAAGTCGACTTACCGACACCAGTGATTTTATTCCGTTCTATTTCTATTCGCTGGTAACCATGCTCACGCTTATCAAACTCCGCTAATGCAATAGCATCAACTTCAACTAATACACCATTACATTGCCCTTGCTGTGGAATAACAACTAATGGTGAAATAGGATAACTGCCCGCTATTTTCCCCCAATACCGTTGTAGTCCTTCAACAACGACAGGAATAGCCTCACCGGTGTTACCTGTTCGTTGGCGTGAGTCTGCGTTGATCAAACTTCCATAGCCAAAAATATACATAATGCTCCCTCTTATTATTATATAACTTATTTAGCCTACCATTTTCTAAAAAGGTAATGTAAAAAAACGGCAAAAATCCATCCATCGTTGCTGATAATCTATTAGCAACTGAGCATCAATCGCTTTAAATTGAATCTTATCATTAGGCTTAACTTGAGCGAGACGCAATATATCCATTCGAGTAATACAACCTAAAATAGGGTATCCCCCTAGAGTCTGACGATCATTTAATAGAATAATAGGTAACCCATCAGGAGGGATCTGAATCGCCCCTGTTGCAATAGGTTGAGAAATTAATTCCATTGCTACTCCCGCTATTTTTTCCCCCTCTAACCGACATCCCATACGATCTGAGGCTGAAGTAACTTGATAATGCTGCCGATAAAATCGTTTTTTTTGCTGATGTGTAAAGCATTCCGCCTGATAGCCTTCAATAACATATAACACCACATCAGCACTATAATCAGGAATATACTCAGTTGGCACAGTAGAATATCGGCTCAATAACGGGACGTTATAACCATCAAGCACCGTATTACTCGCTAATGGTTGGCCATGGTCTAATCCACCTAATTGCTCTCGCATAACAGTTGCTGCACTGCCTAATACTTTAGGTATCTTAAAACCACCTCGAATTGCAAGATAAGCACGTAAGCCATATTTAGCAGCTCCAAATTGCAGTATTTGGCCTTTTTTAAGTAGAAAAGATTGCCATGGCGCTATAGGCTGACCATCAATTGTTGCCGCCATATTGGCACCAGTTAATGCACATTGGCAGTCATCCAATGCCTCAAAGCATGCTAAACCCACAGTTAATTCTAATTGTGCTGCGTTACTATCGTTAGATAAAAGATAATTAGCCCAACAAAAAGCATGTAAATCCATTGCACCACCTTGTGTGACACCTTGTTGAGCACCACCATAACGACCTAGATCTTGTATTAATAATAATATGCCTGGATTTATGATGGCCAAACGGGACATATCACACCTCCAAGTGCTAAGAATGTCGCGCGATCAATTGCATTGAATTTTACTTTATCGCCAACAGTAAAACAGGATTGTGGATAAGATGTAGCCTCAAATACCGATTGTGGACAATTGCCAATAATATGCCAACCGCCAGGACTATTTTGAGGATAAACTGCCGTTTGCTGATCAGCAATACCAACACTACCAGCTGGAACACATGGTCGAGGAGTCAAGTGTCGCGGAACCGCAATCGCCTCGTCAACGCTTGATAAAAATGCAAAACCTGGTGCAAAACCTATCGCACCAATATCGTATGTTTGACGACTATGCAATTCAATAACAGCCTCAATACTTAGCTGCCGCGACATTGCTAAAGACAGTAAATCAGGACCAACTTCAGGGTGATAATAAATCGCTAATTGGTGCACTTTTGCAGGGGTTCGCCGTCGGTTAAGATTATACTCTTGAAACCAGTTCAAACAGATATGCTGTAATTGATTAAAATCGCATTGACTCAGCTTATATTGCAGCATTACTTTGGTGTATGACGGCACAATTTCAACAATAAGTACACTATATTGCTGCTCAAAATACGTGACAAAATCAGCAATAGATTGGGTCGTTTCAGCACTTATCACAGCACTGAACTCTACCATTAGTGTACCTTCTGAGATTGGAGTTATTTTCATATTACTCCCTATCATCACCACAATGATTAGCGGCAACAATCAGTTCAGCTAATGTTTTTACTGATTGAATAGCTGTCGGATTATCACCATGCACACATACTGAATCGACTTCCAATAATAACCAATCACCAGTGAGCGTTTGCACTTTTCCCTGTAACAGTTGTTGCATTTGTTGTTGAATTTCAGCGGGGGTACTTAAAATGGCATTAGGTTGGTCACGAGGCATCAGCATCCCTGATGCTAAATAGGTACGATCAGCAAAAGCCTCAAATATAAGACTTACATTATTATCATACGCAATAGTTTTATAATGCTGATTATCTTTACGCGACAGTATCATTAAGGCGAGAGGTTGTTGGCGATAGTGGTTAAGTTTATTGAGTGTTTTAATTATAACAGTGAAGATCTGTTCATCCATCATCATATCGTGATAGAGCGCACCATGTGGTTTTACATAATGCAGTGTTGAATTTTGTAACTGACATAAACTTTCCAATGCGCCAATTTGATAGCTAATTAAATGTGCAATAGTAGGTAAAGAATGCGCAATATGACGCCGACCGAAACCTAATTTGTCATCATAACTAGGATGTGCGCCTAATATAACCCCATGGTGATTGGCCAAGCGGATCGTTTCTGCCATTGTGTCTGGATCTGCCGCATGAAAACCACAAGCAATGTTTGCCATTGAAATTGAAGCCATAACATCACTATCATTGCCTTTCTTCCATACACCAAAACTTTCACCCATATCACAATTTAATTTCATTCGCCCTCCTAGCGCTAACAACATTCTATAAATATTATGCCGTTATTCCTAACTGAGTGTAGTATTAAATAGCTAACATGATGATTTAAATTACCTTAGCTATAATCGTGATCAAATAATGACACCATGTGATATCACTCCCAAGAAAGGATGCCAATGAAGACAATTTTAATTTTGCTCAGTGCTGTATTTTTATTATCAGCGTGCTCACCAACGGTTGGTAGCGAGAAGTGGTGCCAGCAACTGAAAGAAAAAGCCAAAGGAGAATGGACGGCGAATGAAGCGGTTGAGTTTACCAAAAACTGTATTATTCGCTTAAGTGACGATAAAAAATAAAGCGAGTACACGACTTAGTCACTATTAATATAATAATGATAATTTTGCTAACCTTTAGACGAAAAAAAAGCTCATCAAATGATGAGCTTTTTTAAAGGATGGTGCCCCGGGCCGGACTTGAACCGGCACAGCGCGAACGCCGAGGGATTTTAAATCCCTTGTGTCTACCAATTCCACCACCAGGGCACGCAATTTCTTGCGATGGGTAAGACACCATCTGTAGATATCGCAATTTAGCCATATCTTTTAATTTTTTATATTTCCTTACCTACTTAACGTAGATAAAAGATGGTGCCCCGGGCCGGACTTGAACCGGCACAGCGCGAACGCCGAGGGATTTTAAATCCCTTGTGTCTACCAATTCCACCACCAGGGCACGCAATTTCTTGCGATGGGTAAGACACCATCTATAAATATCGCTATTTAGCAATATTTTTTAATTTAGTGTAACACTCAGGGTTCCCGATCTTGTAAACTCAGGCATAATCTCAATATTATTGAGTTATCTCTTGTGCTACTAAATACTGACATCGTCAATATTTTAAAATTTGGAGCGACACACGAGGTTCGAACTCGTGACCTCAACCTTGGCAAGGTTGCGCTCTACCAGCTGAGCTAGTGTCGCAAGAGGAAGTATGGAGGCGCGTCCCGGAGTCGAACCGAGGTACACGGATTTGCAATCCGCTGCATAGCCACTCTGCCAACGCGCCATATTTCCTAACCAGAGACGCTGATGTCTCGAGGTATGGGATGCATTGTACGGATTGCTGGGGTTGAGTCAACAGCATTTTTTGATTTTATGTTCGTTTGATTATTTTGCATACAAAACAAGTCGTTCCGATTACATGCCATACAATAAACTACATAATGTCACGCATTGAATCAGAAGGAATAATTGCAGCTGAACAAGTTGTTACTCGATGGCTCAGCTTTTGCGCTAATAATAGCGACTGTGCAATGGTGTGTTTATTCATTCGCTCAGCAAGATATCCTGCCACAAAGGCATTATCTGCAATATCATCGTCATTTTTAACGGCCAACTTGATGCTTGCGACACGTAATAGTGAGTTTGAACTGATCACTAAACTACATACCGTACATCCATTTTTCTTGGTTTGCTTAAAGACAACCTCACGGCAACCCCATTTAATATAGCGCTGAGTTAAATAGCGTGAACTTCCCCAAATTCGCATTTCATCATTTAAATCAATAAAGGCAATATCGACATAAGGAAAGATTTTTCCGTACCAATATTGAGCTTGTCTTGTTGACCATAAATCATTCCGAAAATTATTATCTAAATAAACTTTACCACCTCTTTGTTTATGTATCTCCAATAACGACAACAATAAAGTTTTATCGTCATCCGTTAATGCAGCAATACTACTGCCGCTGATATAAATCGCGCCATAATCATGATTCATTAAGGCATGATTTAATAATGCTGGGCCATAAGAAAAATAATATCGCATCGCATTATCTTTATTCCAATAATGATAACGTCGTTGACCATGGCTATCGGTTTCAATAAAACATAAATTAGGATATTTAGTTGCTAAACATTTGACTAAGCTAGTATCTATATTTTCTTGTTGCCAACGCTGCATCATTTTCATCGAGATTTTTTCAATGCCAATACAGGTTGCATAACTAACATCAATGGCACGAGAGCCGCCCAAACGAGCCAAATATAAAGCTCGATTAACGACATTACCGCCATATGTTTGGTGTCGAGGTGAATGGTTTAGCTCAACTAATGCTTCGCCCAAAAATACAATCTTCATATCTTCCTCGCTATGGATAGCGGTAGATGACAATACGTATATTGAAACTGACTAATTAAAAGCGTAATACATTCTGCTTTATCTCTATCCTTACAATATTCTAGATTTCAACTTATTTTAGCGTTAAGTTTCATTTAAAACGGAAAAATAAAACATACCTATAAATTAGTATGTTTGCGCTATTTCATGCTAAAAAATACAGTCAGTATTTATGATACAGATCACTCAAAACAATGAGACACATTGACGAATAACATCAAAAATCACCTATGCATTGAGCGGATCGATATATATTTAACGGTTACAGCTGTAATTGTTAACAATGAACTATATATGATTTAAGCACCAGCATAGGTTACAATTTCACAAGTAATAACGCTTTATGACGATGTAATATCTATCGCCCTCTAATTATTATCTGCGGAGCCTTGCTCCTGTTTTTTATTGATATGGACTGAGATATGGAAGCAGAACAAATAGAAATACTTAATTTTATCAGCCAGTATCCACCCTTCGATTTGCTACCAGAAGAACAACTGAATGAATTAGCTATCGAAATTGAAGTAGCCTATCACCGTGCAGACAGCATGATTTTAAACTTAGGTGATAGTATCAATGACTTATTTCTTATTCGAAGCGGCGCAGTCGAAGTTTATCGCCGCAAAGGGGAGCTCTATAACCGCTTAGATGAGGGCGATATTTTTGGCCAAATGGGATTATTGATGAATAATCGCGTTAGAATGCCAGCGAAAGCTTTAGAAGATACCCTTCTCTACTGTATTCCAAATAGCCTCTTTACCAAACTTTGTGACGATTTCGATAGTTTTGCGGATTTTGTCGAAGTTGATGATGGTTCTCGACTCCGCCATGCCGTATCACGTCAAAATGATGAAAACGATTTAACCACATCTAAAGTTCGTACATTATTAACCCGTGACGCGGTGATCCTTGATCAAAATGCGACCATTCAAGTCGCCGCTCAAACAATGGCTGAAGAAGGCATATCTGCGTTGTTAATCAGTGATGAAACTATCGTTGATGACGATGATGATAACGACTTAATTGTGGGTATTATTACCGATCGTGATTTATGTACCCGTGTGCTTGCACAAGGGGTGTCAACGTCTAATCCTGTATCAACAGTTATGTCAGCAGAACCAATCACACTTGATCATAATGCCTATGTCTTTGAAGCTATGTTGACGATGTTGCGTTATAACATCCATCACCTTCCCGTGATGCGAAATAAGCATCCGGTTGGCATCATTAGTGTCTCTGACATCGTTCGCTATGAATCTCAAAACAGTTTATTACTGGTAAGTAGTATCTATCAGCAACAATCAGTCGAAGAATTAACGGTACTCTCAGCCCAAGTTAAAGACTGTTTTGTACGGATGGTCAATGAAGATGCCAACTCGCATATGATTGGTAGCGCAATGGCTGAAATCGGACGAAGCTTTAAGCAACGGTTACTAGAGCTTGCAGAAGAAGAGTATGGCCCTCCTCCTGTACCCTACTGTTTCCTTGCTTTAGGATCAATGGCTCGTGACGAACAATTGATTGTTACCGACCAAGATAATGCCATTATTCTTGATAACAACTTCAATCATGATAAGCATAATGCTTACTTTGAAAAACTATCAAAGTTTGTCTGTGATGGGCTTGCTGAATGTGGTTATACCTACTGTACTGGTGACATTATGGCGACCAATCCAGAGTGGCGAAAAACACGTCAGCAATGGGAAGATTGCTTCGCCGATTGGATTGATAATCCTAAACCTGTCGCATTACTTAATAGCTCAATATTTTTTGACCTTGGTGGTGTGTGGGGTAAAACTAAATGGGCAAAACAGCTCAATGGTTTTATTGTTCGACGAGCACGTAATAGTCCTCGCTTCTTATCTTGTTTAGCACGTAATGCATTAAATCGCACTCCGCCGCTTGGTTTTTTCAAAGATTTTGTGATGGAAAAAGACGGCCGTCATAACAACTCAATCAACCTTAAACGCCGCGGTACTGCACCTTTAGCAGATTTGATTCGTGTACATGCCCTTGCTGTTGGTTCTCGTTCACAAAACTCACTAGAACGCCTTGATGACATCATTGATAGCGGTATTTTACCGCCAGGTCGAGCACAAGATTTACGTGATGCGATGGAATATATTTCACTCGTGCGTATTCGTCACCAAGCACTTGATATTGAAGCTGGGATCGAGCCTGATAACAGTATAGAGCCTGAAAACATGTCTGATTTTGAACGTCGTAACCTCAAAGATGCTTTCCAAATTTTGAGTAAAGCACAAAACTTTGTCAAATTTCGTTATCAGTCAGCACGCTAATAAAAAGAGCCATTAATGTTTCATCATGGATCAAAAAACTCAGCTTCTGCGCACTTTATACGTAATATCGCCACTCCAGATTGGCATTTACGTTTTCAACGATTAGCACAAGAAGCACAAGATAGCCGTATAAAGTCTTATTATCAGACTGGTATTATTAGTGAAGATACGCCGCTAAGCGAAGTGCCATTTGTTGCTCTCGACTTTGAAACAACAGGGCTAAATTCAAATATTGACGATATCGTTAGTATTGGATTAGTGCCGTTTGATCTACATCGAATTTATTGCCGTCAGTCACAACATTGGGTGGTAAAACCTAAGGTGAAATTAGAAGAGGATTCGGTCGTTATTCACGGTATTACCCACTCTGATGTTCAACAGGCACCAGATTTACGCCGTATTCTTGAAGCGGTATTAGATGCACTCGCAGGAAAAGTTGTTGTGGTGCACTATAAAAATATTGAGCGTCAATTTATGGATCGGGCGTTAAAAATTCGCTTAGGTGAAGGGATTCAATTTCCCGTTGTTGATACCCTAGCAATTGAAGCTACTATCCAACAACATCAATTTGGTGGGTGGTGGAATAAATTAAAAGGCAAACGTCCAGGCTCGGTACGATTAGGTAAATGCCGTTCTCGTTATGGCCTACCAGCTTATCAACCTCATCACGCGTTAACCGATTCTTTAGCAACGGCTGAATTACTTCAAGCGCAAATTGCTTACCATTTTAGTCCTGATACTCCAATTAGTAAGCTGTGGGAGTAAGAATCGACCGTCTATAAACGATGTAAAAAAAACAGCCTTTAGATATTCTCTGAAGGCTGTTTTTTATTACGTCACATTTATTATTAATTCACTGAGGTTATTTATAACGCTCAGTTCTAAAGCCCATTAGCAAGCTAATACACATAATAATTAAAATAAACGTAAACGGTAATGCGGTTGAAATCGTACCAGCTTGCAATGCTTGAATTGCTTGCGTGCCACCAACCCATAATAGTGCAATTGCAATTAAACCTTCAATTGACGCCCAGAAAACACGTTGTGGAATTGGAGCATCAATTTTACCACCAGCAGTAATACTATCGATAACCAATGAACCTGAATCTGATGAGGTTACAAAGAACACTAAAATCAGAATAACAGAGATAAACGATAAAATACTACCAAATGGTAATGCATCATACATCTGGAACATTGCTAGTGGTACTTCAGTAATACCCTTCGCTCCTAATGTACCAATATGATCCATAATTTGGTGAATTGCTTGACCACCAAAGACAGACATCCATACTGAAGTAACCACGGTCGGTGTAATAATAACCGCAATTAAGAATTCACGAACGGTACGGCCTTTTGAGATACGAGCAATAAACGAACCAACAAATGGTGACCATGAAATCCACCACGCCCAATAAACAATTGTCCAAGCATGCATCCACTTTTCATCAGGACGATTATAAGGGTCACTTAATGGAATAAAGTTTTCAATATAACCCATAATTGTTTTTGGTAAGGTATCCATAGAAACAGAAAAACCAACCAAAGCAACAAAAACAAGTAATACAACCGCGACTAACATATTAATGTTACTGAGTAATTTAACCCCAGAATCAATACCTTTAACCACTGAATAAATAGCGGCCATAGTCACTACAACAATTATTGTTATTTGTAAGCCTAGGCCACCATGCATTCCAAATACATGATTAATACCACTTGCTGCTTGCTGAGCACCTAAACCCAATGAAGTAGCCAAACCAAACAGTGTTGCTAAAACAGCAAGAATATCAATAACATGACCAGGCCAACCCCATGTACGGTCACCTAAAATAGGGTAAAATACAGAACGAATAGAAAGCGGCAACCCTTTGTTATAGCAGAAAAATGCCATAGACAAACCAACAACAGCATAAATGGACCATGGGTGTAAACCCCAATGGTACATAGTTGCGCCCATCGCAACTTTAAATGCTTCTGGCGTACCAGGAGTTACATTTAACGGTGTTGAACCACCCCAGCCCGTAAAGTAAGCGGCAGGCTCAGCAACACTCCAGAACATTAAGCCGATACCCATACCAGCAGCGAAAAGCATCGATAACCATGACAATGTTGAATGGTCTGCTTTTGCTTTTTGTCCACCAATACGGATACGACCATAAGGTGAAACAATTAATGCTAAACAAAAAAGGACAAAGAAATTACCTGCCCATATAAATAAAGAAGCAAACTGATTAACAATCGCTCCTTTAACGCCGTCTAATGCTGCTTTTGCGGTTGCTGGATCTGAAATTAAAATCGCCACTAAAAAAATGATTATAAGTCCAGCACTCACACCAAAAACGGCATTATGCACATCAAAACCCCACTTTTGGACATTATCTTGGCCAATAGTGTAATCTGTATTATCTATACTATATTTATCGTGTTTACTCATTTATTACATCCTGTTAGGTATCGCCTCAACTATAATATTTAGTCATGTAAACAAAAATCAAAGCGCCATTATATAACCATTAATAGGCGAGAACTGTCAACATAGAGAAAAAACAGCAATATAGGCTATATTCACTATTTCTAAATCTAAATATATTCGCTGTTATTGATTAGTTTTAATGACCATAATCGTATCTTTATTTGTACTCTAATCAATCATTGATACAACTTTAGTTCATTTTAAATTTTTAACTGTTTTTTATATGCAACGATAACAAATTAAAATTATTTTTATGACGTTTAATCAATAGATTAGCGATAATATTGAAAAATAAGACAATCAATAATATTTACAATATATAGACAAACAATTGTTACGCTTATTTATCATATTATAAGACTGAATTAGTTTTTATTTATCGATGTATTTTAATCGTGAGTAAAAACTATTAGCAAGATAAGAAAACCGTAGAAATGACGTATAATTAATTATTAAGTTTGCAGAAATTAAAATTAAATTGGTGATATTTCATACAAAACAGCACCAAAAAATAGTCAAATAACAATACTAGAATCGGTTAATTAAACTCAAGAGAGATAAAAGTACACCCTTTTGAACAACCAATACCAGGTTGATCGCTCTGTTCTGGTGTAATAAGCATTAATGGTTGTAGGCAATGTTCACAAGCAACAACTTTACCTTGCATAACTTTTTTAATCACAGCGTGCTGATCGCTAAATGATTTCTTGGTTTGCTTATTCAATTGCGAAAAATCTAATTTCATGTTTTGATCTCTTGCGTTAACCATAAAAAGGGCTGTTCACCCTTTTTATTAATACCATGATGATTTTATAATTCAAAATCATCAAAATCATTATTATCTATTTGACGCTCAAGATATGCGACTAAATCATCATGACCGCCAATATAATGACCCGCTAAAATAATCTGTGGTACAGTTCTTACATTAACATTGGCAAATTGATGAATAAAATCAACCATCACTGTTTTGGTTAACTGTTGTCCCAATACTAATGTTGAATACTCGATACCCTGTTGATCAAGTAATACTTTTGCTTTTACGCAATAAGGGCAATTAGGTTGTGTGATAACAACATTTTGGTATGCCATTAACTGCTCTATTGTCAAACCTTGGTCAGTGCTCATAAACTCATTTATCTTCTAGATCAAAAATGGCATTAACGATAAAACAATATCAAGTACTAGTAAATTTTATCAACAACACAATCTAAAAAAACAGTGAAAAAAGTACAAATATCACCCATCTTATTCAGTTTACCCACTCAAATATATAAAAATTACACACTGCATAAGTTTGACAAACAAGTTAACAATTTTTACTTCAACAGATATTGAATAATCATTAAAAATAGATAATATGAATCATGACAGTGAAATAAGTTATTGCCACTAAAAGGCTTTTTATCACTAACTCAATCACTGATAAGCATTTTATAAATCACTATTTACACACACTTCATTATTCATATACGGATGTATTGATTTTTTATAATATTCCAAAGGAGAGCACTGGTGGATATTTCAGCTGTCACATATCAAACATACAATAAAGGTGAACTTACGCAGCTACTGGATATTGCCCGTGATGCTATTCGAGGCCATTTTTCAGATAAAGCTATTTCAACCTCAGCACCGAAACTGAATCACTACACCCGCAAAATGTTGCAGCCAGCAGCATGTTTTGTAACCTTAGAAGTTAACGGACAACTGCAAGGTTGCATTGGCTCAACCGTTGCAACAAGACCTTTAATTTTAGAGATGCACAATAAAGCGATTGCGAGTGCCTATGAAGATCGCCGTTTTATGCCTCTTGCTGAAGATCAACTTGATGATTTAAGTATTGAAGTAGAAGTTCTATCGCCACTGGTTATTCAGCCGTTTAGTACCGAAGCAGAGTTATTTGAATATTTATCTCATCACAAACAAGGCGTGTTATTAATAGATAAACATGTACAGACGGTTGTATTACCTAGCGCATGGCGTCGAGGGTTATCAACCCCGCAATTTATACAGCTACTCAAGCAAAAAGCCGGTTGGTCGACTAATTATTGGTCCGACACCATGGTCATTAAAACATTTACCACTTGTGCACTAAAAGAAAATTTCAAAACAATCCGTGGTAAATATTTCTAATATTAATACCATAATTAACCTTATCCAGACAAAACAGCATGTTCTCTAACGCTGTTTTGTCGACAAGATAACATAGCTTCTTTTCACTCATGACATAGTTAACAACATCCAACCTCTAAGGTTATTCAATCTTTCATTTATATAGTGATAACCCAAATGAAAACTCTGTTTCGTTGTTGTTGTATGCTGATATTATTATTGAGTGTAAACAGCTGTAGTGTACTTACAGCAAACAAACCCTCTGTTTGGGTTAAATTAACCACTCAAACTGCTAATTTTCACACTGATAACGATAACGTTATTCTCAATGGATCATCATCAAAAAAATTCTATAACCACCTTCGCCTTACTTGCTCACAAGGCACTGTTAATATTAATAAAATTAAAATCAATTATGACAATGGTGAATTTCAGCAATTTAGAACAAAAGGCTTAATGACACAAAATAGCACTAGCCCACCAGAATTACTTGATTATCCTGATAGCAAAATTACTGCAATTGAAATCAACTTTCATAGCCTTGGTAACAAACAATTATCAATCGTTGGCATTACCCCCAAAGCTATCATTGAAGTTTGGGGGAAAGAACAACAGCCAATCATCTTTAGTTAGCAACAATGTTGACGCATAACGTCACTCGTTGCTGACATTAAGCGGTTATACAATCGAACCTAATGCAATATCAACCCATACTAAACGATGATCAGAGCTGGCTGTTGGCTTCTCGCGACCTTTATTATCAACTATCAATTGTCGTAATGGGTGTCTTTTTGAAGGCCAGAACACACCGCTACTTAATACGGTTAGATTCGCTGAAGGCAACACATAATCTAAACGCATACCTCCTAAATGCGTCCATTCATTACTCCTTCCTTTACGTCGCTGCCATGGTCGGTATTCACTACCACCAATGCTTTTAGGTGTTAACGGCCCATGACTTACTTGTTGATGAATACGAGTATGATTAAGCAAATGTTTAATCGGCGCTTTTAAACCATCGCCATCAACCACGTCAGCATTAAGATCACCTAAGACAATAAATGCTTGTTCATCACTTAAACCACCACCATTTCCGTTATCATCTTCTAAATAATCTGCATTATCGAGAATATCGCAAACTAATTGAATTTCATCATGATTACGTTTGGCATTACGCCGTTCAGGGCCATCAAATACTGGTGGCGTTGGGTGGCAACACACAAGATTGATGACTTGCTGATCACATTCAATAGGTACAATAAGATGATTTTTAGAAGATAATCGTAATATATCGATGGCTTCATTACTGTAAAAGTCACGGGGAATTAATGCATTAGGTATTTTATTCCACAACATATGTTGCCATGAGCGAATATTTTCATTTTGGATTGGATACTTAGATAATAATACAAATCCAAAATTACCATGAAAATGGCCGAACCCCATTCCATCTCCAGGTAATGAAATGACACCGTCATTATTTAAATCAACCTCTGTTAGCAATCCAGTATTGGTTGCAGGACATAAGCGATATGGATATTCGATAGGATGTTGATCATATTGGCCTATAGATAAATAATTATCACAGAAATTAGCCAAAGCTCCATCATCACCCCCCTCCCCAAGATGATCAAACTCACACAGTAATATCACATCAGGTGCAGCATGCTGAATAATGGCAGCTAAACGTCGTAACCGCGGATTATTAAAGCCTGTAGTTAACGCTAATATTTTTTCAGGTTCTGTATCAGACATCGAAATATTAAACATTGCAACACGAAGAGATGGCTGACAATTAGATGCAGGTTTCACTTAACATTCTCATATACTTATACTTTCATTGCACATATTGTAATAGCCATTGTCTATTCAACCAATAACAAACACACCAATGATTACTCTAATAAGCCTAACGATTACCGACTAATGCATTTAATGCCAAACGAATTTGTTTGGCATCATGACTTGCTCGATGCCGCACTGGACCTTGCCGCTCAAGTGCTAATTGAAAATGTACACGCTCAATACCATTCTGTTGCTTTAACCAACAACAGATCTCTGTCAGCATAAATGAAGGTCGCATATGTGCAGCATGATATAACCGACCTAACCAAAATAAGTCCCATTCACTGTCGCAAAAAACCAACTCATATTGCCCAAGTACCGCATTGAGGTGTCGGCAAACATCAACTACTTGTTTACCATTAGTTTCTAATTCTGAACGGGGGATTTTATGAATATGTGACTCAGAAAAAGCATCCCAATACACCCATTCATCACTAGCAGATAAAGGGTTAATCAATAAACTATTATCGGTACCATTAGGCAGTGAATATCCTACTTCTATTGGATAAGAAAATTCGGATAATCCTGATGCTTCAAAATCTAACGTCGCCCACATATACACTCCCTGTTAGGAATATCATATTAATCACTTGTATCTATGAATTTGATAGTATTTATTAATAACAAAAAGCTCAATACAAGCTAAATGTAGACCGTTAGATCATTATCACCAAAAAATACGAGGTTGATTTTTTTATTCAACGGTTATAAATCATGTTTATTTGAATAAATATCTTACATATCAATAAATACGTACTGTTAATAGGTGTTCACTTTTGTTAGGTATATAATAGCAAAAGAATCAATATCAACGGGTCTCATAATGATTACATCTCCTACACCGATACTGGGTTTCGCTGGATTTAGCGGCTCCGGAAAAACAACCCTGCTTGAACAACTTATCCCTTTACTTAAACAGCACCATTTACGGATAGGATTACTCAAGCATAGTCATCATGATATTGATCCCGATGAACCTGGAAAAGATAGCTATCGTTTACGCCATGCTGGTTGCAGTCAAACCTTACTCGCCACCAAATCACGACATATGCTGTATTTTGAGTACCCACAGGAAGAGCGCCAAGATCCTGAATTAAATCATTGTTTAAGCCAGCTTAATCATGACTTATTGGATCTGGTCTTAATTGAAGGTTTTCGTGATCAACCGTTTCCAAAAATAGAAATTCATCGTCCAAGTTACGGTAAACCATTACTTTATCCAACGGATAACACTATTTTAGCGTTTGCAACTGATCAATCGGCGCCAGATGACTGTGAATTACCGCTATTAGATTTAAATAATCCACATTCTATTTGTCAGTTTATTCTGGAATGGTTAGCACAATAACTATTAGGATCATAAAAAACCGCAGCTAAAAAAATTATGGCTGCTTTTTTAGCATTGAAAAAATCATCATTCCGCTATGGTGATTTACTTGATATGTAAGTGCCAATTTCCCCGCAAAATAAGTAAATTGAGTGACATTAGTTAATTGTTCTAAATACCGTTTTTGCCGATGTGGGGCTAAAGGATCATTGCAGGTCCGTGTTGTTACTGCTGCATGTTGACCTAAGACCTTAATTGAACCTGGCGGTAATAACGGCTTAATCGTAATGGTATAGTTATTACAATCAACCATACCAACAAAATGGCCGTTAATATAACGTAAGGTTATTTTACTGCTATTTGTTACAGGATCACCATAACGCCAACTCTCAAGCTGCCATTTTGTGTTGGCTAATATTGCTGGGGTTAACCTCACGATCGGTTGATGGCTGGGAATTTCGACTAATTTATGTTGTTCTAATATCCAAATATGACGCGCGACATCACCTGGACAACAAGCAGGATCGTGCTTTCCTGCTTGTATAACATCAACGATTATTTGATGGTTTTTAATCACTAACCCTTTAATACGAACTCGATCACCAACGTAGTGAGTAGCAATATTAACGAGCTTATTATGTTGATAAGCCATTACGGCAATATATAAATATTGACCACTTCCCCCAGGTGAATAATTTAGCAGCACCACAGCCATAGGAGCATTATTTGAAGTTAAGGGACCTACTGCTATCAAATCATTTAATAACATCACTTGTGGCATCACATTCCCCCCAGGTTGGTAGGGTTCACCAGCCCATAAACCTTGCTGTAAATGAACAGTGCCACCAATCGAATCGATACCATGATAATAAGCCTGTTGTAACACAGGTAATGAATAATCGTATGATTGGCCGTTGCTGCTCGACTTAAGAACGGTGGCATGGCTCATTAATGAAGAAGATGGCTTTTGCTGTGATTCGATTACATGAGAATCTAACGTTGTCATCTCTGCAGCCATTATTGTTGAGCTATAAATAGCAAATAGGCTCATAAATACAGGGATAAAACGTTTCATAGATATTCCTTTTTAAGGCTTTAACACGATATCTCATCGCTCGATGATGCTGTAATATATCTCTGACACAAAAGACTCATAATAGTTCCTCAATAAATACTAACACCGTATTTATTATGCTGTTATTAGAAATCGAACATCTTATAAATAACCAAAATCCAATTGTATTACCTTTTTAAACCGTTAAAATGCGCGCTTGTTTTTGACGATCACCAAGATGGTTAGGTTTAATCATGTTCATAAAAATAACTGCAATAGCAACATTATTACTGACATCAAGTGCTTCATTTGCCAGTCCATCTTCTACCTTAAAAACAGCAACATTTGAACAACTTGTTCAACAGCAAGCACAAACAGCACCACTACAACTTATTGATTGTCGTAACAGCAATTTCTATAATGGTTGGCCAGAAGCCCAGCAACAACATGGGGGTCATATTGCTGGCGCTGTTAACATCGATGCAAATTGGCTAAAAACGTTAGATACTGCAGCCTTTCAAACACTATTGCGTGATAAACACCTTAAGCCTGACCTGCCAACATATTTATATTGCTCTGCAGATAAAGCACAGCAATTAACCACAGCTTTACAGAATCAAGGTTACCACTCATTAACCACGATTGATCAACCACTCAATGACTACCATGGTAAACTTATTGCGTTACCTCACTTTCAACAACTGGTGCCAGCATCATGGTTAAATGATCTTATTACTGGCAAACACCCACGTTATGCACCAAAGCATGGCTATAAAGTGGTTGAAGTTGAATGGGGCCCCCCCGCGAAATATTTACTCGACCATATTCCTGGAGCCTTATACGTAAATACCAACACTATCGAATCCAAACCATGGTGGAATAAGGTAAGCAACCAAGCATTGGCACAAGTTATTGCAAATCTCGGTATCCGTTATGACACCACGGTTATTCTCTATGCTCGCAATAATATGTCGGCTGCACGCTTTGCTAACTTCTTAATGTATGCAGGTGTTAAAGACGTGCGATTATTAAATGGTGGCTGGACAGCATGGTCTGAAGCTGATTATCCCACAGAGCATTTACCTAATTACAATAAAACCCCGGTTGCATTTGGTGAAAAAATTCCAGCAAACCCACAATATTTAATCGATACTGCGCAAGTGAAAGCATTGTTGAAAAAACCTGTTAATCAACAATCTGTTGTTAGTGTTCGTACATGGCCAGAATATATTGGCGAAACCAGTGGTTATGATTACATTAAGCCTAAAGGCCGTATTGAAGGAGCTAAATGGGGGCATGCAGGTTCAGATTCTTACCATATGCAAGATTATCTTAATCCCGATCAAACAATGAAAAGCGGTCATGAAATTACTGCTCAATGGGCAAAATGGAACATTAAACCTGATCAGGATGTGGCGTTTTTCTGTGGTACAGGTTGGCGAGCATCAGAAGCATTTTTCTTTGCTCATATTCTCGGTTGGAAAAACATCAGTGTTTACGATGGCGGTTGGTATCAATGGAGCGCCAATAAAAATAACCCAATCGCAGAAGGACCTATTACTCCTGCAAGCGTGCACTAAGTAATTAGTCCACTAGATACAACAACGGCAGTGCAATACGCCTTAAACAACGCTGTATTGCCTGCCATTTTTAAACTCGTTAACAATACTGATATAATTTATGGCACGCCGTGACCTTTTGACGCCACCCAAACACGATAAAACTGCTCACGTGACAAACTAAAATTAAGGGCTGCAACTGCAGATCTTACTCGCTCAATATTCCCCGATCCCATAATAGCTATTGGATGTGATGGCAAACAACGAATCCAAGCATAAATAACTTGATCGATACTATCAGCACCAATTTCAGCCGCAATTTCAGTTAACGTCGCACGAACTCGAATATGTTGTTCACTACTACCATTAAAGATATCACCGCCAGCTAAACACGACCATGCCATTGGACGAATACGCTTCATTTGCAATTGATCAAGCGTACCATCATGTGCCACCTCAAAATTAAGTGGATTAATTTCTACTTGGTTGGTCACTAAAGGTTGATCAAGTCGTGATTGCAGTAAATCAAATTGCGCAGGAGCAAAGTTTGACACCCCAAAATGATTCACTTTTCCTTGTTGCTTTAACTCAGCAAACGCTGCTGCAACTTCATCGGCATCCATAAGCACATCGGGACGATGAATTAACAGCAAATCAATATTCTCAATCTGTAAATTAGCCAATGAGTTATTAACTGACTCAGTAATATGCAACTTACTAGTATCATAATGGTTAATACGACGTTGAGGGTATTTAGCGTTACACAAATTTATATCGCATTTGGTCACTATTTGTAACTGCTGACGCAAGCTTGGCTTTAATGCTAATGCTTCACCAAATAACGCTTCACATTGATAGCCACCATAAATATCAGCATGATCAACCGTGGTGATCCCCAATTCAAGGTGTTGCTCTAAAAAGGCCAGTCGTTGTTGTGTTGTCATGCCCCATTCAGCTAAACGCCAATAGCCTTGCACTAACTCTGAAAATTGTAATTGCTGCGCAACCATTGTAACTTGATTAACCATTGAAACCATCCGTTGTTAATTAATACTGATTAGCGACCATCCTAGAAGCCTCTATCCACAGCCGCAAACAGATTTATTAAAAACAAAGTCTGCAAACTAAAAATCATGACTTAGGCAGCAACTTATCAATAAAGGCCTTGCTAATTTAGCGCTTAACACAAATAGCAGAGCGAACAGATTGAAGATTTATCGCACTCATTACCTGCTTTGGATCAGCACTATAAGCTTGATTTAAGGATTTTACTGATAATTTACTTTTTAAATATTCAGTGTAATCATTGAATTTATGATGACTATAAGCGGTTGGGTACATTTTGCTACAACTGTCATACCATTCGACATAACGCTTAAAAAATAATGCCGCTTGTGCTGGCGTCATTTTACTCATGGTTAACGCCATATCTTTGGTTAACTGAAAATGTTGATAATCAATCGGAGAATCCCAAAATCCACCCCAATATTGAAAGCCATTACGGGCAAAAATATCAATGACGACTTCAGCCATACCTCGACTATTTGGCTTACCAAAACGGTAACTGGCGCGATTGGCATAACGCGTACCTTGAGTTGGGCTAAATTTAGCGTTGCCATTACCACTAAACGTCACAAATGGATTTTGCAGTGGATTAATATCTATTGCAGCACCATAAGCATGCAAGGATAAGCTACCCGTTCCAGCAACTGGGCGATAATTAAAAGCCGAGGTATTATTAGCGGTCATCGAACGAGTATCATTTCCACCATAGGCTTCAATCGGTACCGCTTTATGAATAGGAAAACCGTGCTGATATAAAGCATCAAATATTTTACCCACATACGGCGCAACAGCATCCATTACCACCAATTGACCATTAGCATGCGCTTTGCCAGCAAAATCACGGTAATTGAAGGTAACTTTTTTAAGTCGTTGGCAAGGAACAGGTGCGGCCGCAGCCATGACGCCAGCTTTGGTCATCGCTTGGCATTCAGCTATTGATATAGCATTAATTTGAGCAGCACTAACTGAAAACGTGGTACTTACTGTGGCTGCCACCAATAACGACATCGATATATGACGATAACAAATGATCATCTTTGAAGACCTGTCTATAAAATAGCGATAAAAAAGACGTGCCTTTGCACGCCTATCAATAGAGTATCAATACATTAAAAGCTGATCGGCTTACGTCCCGTTGCTGTATCTGCTTTCTTATCGGCTTTTTCTGCTTCTTTTTTAGTCACTGAGCGATTCTTACTGGTTGACGGAGTGGCTTTATTTTTTTTAGCTTTTACTGCTGGTGTTTTTTTATCTTTTTTAGCCTGTTTTTCTATAACAGCTACTTGAGGTGTTTTCTGCTCTCTAACTTGAGCTTCTTGCACCGGTTGATCACAAATAACTACGAAATATTCACCATTAAACTCTATCACGTCACCATCATAGATTTTACAACGCTTACGTAATTCAATTTCACCATTTACAGCAACATAACCTTCGGATATAGCATATTTAGCTTCCCCACCACCACTGACCAGATTGGCAATTTTAAGCACTTTATAAAGTTCAATTGGTTGTACAGAGACTTCAACTTCCAGCGCTTCTACTTCTATTTCTTCAGACATTTTGTACACTCAAATAATAAAACAAGAACTGACTTAAATTCTACCTCACTACCAAACATAAAGTGAAACAAATGATAGATTCCAGCTTAGTGACTATTTTTTTAGACCTAAGTCGTTAAAAATCAATTTTGTCCATTTTTATTGACACTCAAACATCACCATTATTTAACTCTACAGCAATAAAAGATCACTAAAATATCCCCAAATCGACTTATAATAATAATCAACCTTGGCTAATCTTGGTTTTTATCACCGTTATTTGCTCGGATCTTCGTCAACAGGTATGCTACCTAGGGCAAAAAGCAAGCGAATAACTATTTTATTACACATGGCTATGTTCTGATTAGCACAACTAGTGCTATAATCCGCGACCTCACATGTGACAGTAATTGTTTATAGAGAAAAACAATGACAGATTTATCTAAATACAGAAACATCGGTATTTTCGCGCACGTTGATGCGGGCAAAACTACTACTACAGAGCGTATCCTTAAGCTAACTGGCCAAATCCACAAGATTGGTGAAGTTCATGACGGTGAGTCAACAACTGACTTCATGGAACAGGAAGCTGAGCGCGGTATTACTATCCAGTCAGCAGCAGTAAGCTGTTTCTGGAAAGATCACCGTTTCAACGTTATCGATACTCCAGGACACGTTGACTTCACAGTTGAAGTTTACCGTTCTCTTAAAGTACTTGATGGCGGTATCGGTGTATTCTGTGGTTCTGGTGGTGTTGAACCACAATCAGAAACTAACTGGCGTTACGCGAACGAATCAGAAGTTGCTCGTATCATCTTCGTTAACAAACTAGACCGTATGGGCGCAGATTTCTTCCGCGTTACAGATCAAGTTAAGAAGGTACTAGGTGCTACTCCACTTATCATGACACTTCCAATCGGTCGTGAAGATGATTTCGTTGGTGTTGTTGACGTTCTAAACCGTCAAGCATTTGTATGGGATGACTCAGGTCTTCCAGAAAACTACGAAGTACTACCTGTTCCTGAAGACATGGTTGACGACGTTGAAGCTTACCGTGAAGAAATGATCGAAACTGCTCTTGAGCAAGACGACGATCTTCTAGAAGCTTACATGGAAGGTGAAGAGCCTTCTATCGAAGATATCAAGCGTTGTATCCGTGCTGGTACTCGTACTTGTACTTTCTTCCCAACGTTCTGTGGTTCAGCATTCAAAAACAAGGGTATGCAACTTGTTCTTGATGCGGTAATTGATTACCTACCTTCTCCAACAGAAGTAGACCCACAGCCGTTAACTGATCCAGAAACTGGTGAGCCAACTGGTGAAGTTGCAACAGTATCTGTTGACGAACCATTCCGCGCACTTGCGTTTAAGATCATGGACGACCGTTTCGGCGCCCTAACTTTCGTTCGTATTTACTCTGGTAAGCTAAACAAGGGTGACACCATCCTTAACTCTGCTACTGGTAAAACAGAGCGTATCGGCCGTATGGTTGAGATGCAAGCGAACGACCGTAACGAACTTACTTACGCTCAAGCTGGTGATATCATCGCTATCGTTGGTATGAAGAACGTTCAAACTGGTCACACTCTTTGTGATATTAAGCATGAGTGTACTCTTGAGCCAATGATCTTCCCTACTCCAGTAATCTCAATTGCTGTAACGCCTAAAGATAAAGGCGGTTCTGAGAAAATGGGTATCGCGATCGGTAAAATGGTTGCAGAAGATCCATCTTTCCAAGTTGAGACTGACGAAGAAACTGGCGAAACAATCCTTAAAGGTATGGGTGAGCTTCACCTAGACATTAAGGTTGATATCCTTAAGCGTACATACGGCGTAGACCTAATCGTTGGTCAACCTCAAGTTGCTTACCGTGAAACTATCACGAAGCCAGTTGAAGATAGCTACACGCATAAGAAGCAATCTGGTGGTTCTGGTCAGTTCGGTAAGATCGACTACGTAATGAAGCCAGGTGAAGTAGGTTCAGGCTTTAAGTTCACATCATCTGTAATCGGTGGTAACGTTCCTAAAGAATTCTGGCCTGCAATCGAGAAAGGCTTCAAGGGCATGATGGACACTGGTGTTCTAGCTGGTTTCCCTGTTCTTGACGTTGAAATCGAGCTTCTTGATGGTGCATTCCACGCAGTCGATTCATCTGCAGTAGCATTTGAAATCGCAGCGAAAGGCGCATTCCGTCAATCTATGCCTAAAGCTGGTGCGCAACTTCTTGAGCCAATCATGAACGTTGACGTATTTACTCCAGAAGATCACGTTGGTGATGTTATCGGTGACCTTAACCGTCGTCGTGGCATGATCAAAGACCAAACTGCTGGTGTAACTGGTTCTCGTATTAAAGCTGACGTACCACTTTCAGAAATGTTTGGTTACATCGGTACTCTACGTACTATGACATCAGGCCGTGGTCAGTTCTCTATGGAGTTCTCACACTACGCACCTTGTCCTGCTAACGTTGCTGAAAAAGTAATCGCTGAGCAGAAAGAGCGTAACGCTAAGAAGTAATTTTTAATTACTCTAAGTGATGCCTTTAACCCCGAGGACTTTGTTCTCGGGGTTATTTTTTATCGGTACTTTTTATCTATATAACTTATCCTTCCTCTTTAACCTTCCTTGTACAGCCTCATCCCTTCACTACAAAGTTAAGCTACACTTTCGTTCATTATAACAATCAGCTTTATTGCTAAAATTACTAGGTGAAAAATTCACTTAATCGTAAAGTAATGCTTTTACCAATGACTATATCTATGAATATCATTATTGATGACTTACAAGGGTCTGCAGTTCAGGCGTTATTACAAGCACACTTAACCGATATGAATGCCACGGCACCAGCAGAAAGTGTGCATGCATTAGATCTAACCCAACTTCAACACCAGAATGTGACTTTTTGGTCTATCTGGGATCAACACCAATTAGCTGGATGTGGTGCAATAAAGCACTTAAACACAACCACGGCTGAAATAAAATCAATGCGAACAGCCGATGCATTTCGAGGCCAAGGTGTAGCTTCACTATTACTGCAACATATTATTACTTATGCAAAAACGCATGGCTATCAACAACTAAGCTTAGAAACAGGTTCAATGGACTTCTTTACACCATCACGTGCGCTTTACACTAAACATGGATTTATTGAATGCCCGCCTTTTGCTGATTATCAACCAGATCCTCATAGCACGTTTATGACACTTAATCTGTTGGCATAAAAAAAGAACGCCGCGGCGTTCTTTTTTTATTATCTCACGATGTGCAAGCAGTATTAATCTTTAAGAAAGGTTGTGGCTAACGCTGTTACAGAAGCATCAAACACTTGCTGTAATGGTGCAACCGCTAAGCCCTCTATAGAGCCTTCTTGCGCTGATTTTTCAAACGTTAAACATAGCTGATGTAATTGCATTAGTCCCATCGTACCCGATGCACCTTTAAGTGTGTGGGCTTGTTTGGCAACTTCTGGTAAATCATTATTTGCAATAGCTTGTTGTAACGCCACTAGCGTTTTACTTGCCGAATCACCAAATAAGCTAATTAACTGCTTCACTTGTGCTGCACCAAGTACTTGTAAATCACTACCCAAAACAGATTCTTTTACAAGAGGTAACGTCTCATCAATTTCTGTAAGTTGTGGTTTTTCTTCACCAGCACCTTTTTCAATAACCACTCGCTTATCTCCTTTTAAAATACTGTTCATCGTCTCGATAAGTTGCTGCTCAACCAATGGCTTTGGCAAAAATCCTGAAAAACCAGCATTGAGATAAATTTCAACTTCTTCTCTAAATACATGGGCAGAGAATGCCACCATCGGAGTTGGCTCTTGCCACGATGCATTGTTAATACTATCAATACGGCGTAATTGATGTAACAACGTAATACCATCAGTATCCGGTAAATTAATATCAAGTAATGCTAAATCAAACTGCTCTTTACGATAATACGCCTCAGCTTGTGCACCATCTTCAGCAATAACCACAGTATGACCCAATCGCTTTAGAAATCCCTCTGCGACCATGCAGTTCACTGGGTTATCCTCAACCAAAAGAATATGCGCTGCCGGTACAATAACTTGATTAGCATCGGTACTTAATGCTGCCTCTCCAGGTTCTAAAGGTAAAGCAAACCAGAAGCAACTTCCCTCACCAATGACTGAATCAACGCCAATCTCGCCATCCATTGCAGCCACGATATGTTTACTGATGGCTAAGCCAAGTCCTGTACCTTCAATCGATTTACGCCCCGCTTCTGCTTGTTGGAAGGCATTAAATAATAGCGTTTGCTCACTGGTATCAATACCGATCCCTGAGTCTTGAACTGAGAACAGTATTTCATCAGGCATATCAGGGTGTGACTGCACATTGATGGTGACTTTACCAGTATCTGTAAATTTAATCGCATTACCCACTAAGTTAACCAGTACCTGTCGAATACGGCTTTCATCACCAAACCAAATAGCATCAGCTTCTGGCTCAATATGATATTCAAACCCAATTCGCTTTGCTACAGCACGTCCATGAAGCATATTAAACACATCAACAACCATACGTTTTAAAGCAAAATCGCTTGGTCTAATATCTAAATGCCCAGCTTCAATTTTAGAGTAATCTAAAATATCATTGAGAATATCAAGCAGGTTTTCACCACTACGGTTAATCACATCTAAATAGCGTTTTTGTTGACTACTTAAATCTGTATCGGCGAGCAAAGACGCAGTCCCTAACACACCATTCATTGGCGTTCTTATTTCATGGCTCATGGTTGCTAGGAATGCTGATTTAGCTCGATTGGCTTTTTCTGCCTCATCACGGGCTTTATAATGATTATAAACTTCTTCATTTAAACGACTGTTGATACGTTCTAACTCGCCGGTACGCTTTGCAACCAACCGTTCTAAACTTGCTTTATGCTGTTGCAATTCCTGCCTAATTTTAGCTTCTGCTTGTGCTAATCGATAACGCTCATTAGCAGTATCACGCGCGACTAAAATTGCCCGCCCCATTTGCGCTAACTCATCATCACCATCAACATCAAGTTGAATACATAAATCACCGCGAGTTAGCGATAATAAAGCGCGGCTATAGCGGTTAATACGACAAATCACCTGCATGTACACAATGCGCCACATGATCAACACCAATGCTAATAAGCCAATGGCTGAAATAACAATCAGCGTATTACGGGCAACGGTGAGAGTCTGATCAACTTGCTTAACTGCCTGTTGAGTATTGACATTAGCTGCAGCTATTATTTCATCAACGGTATTATTTAACTGTTGAAATAACACTAAGTTTTGCTGATCTAATCGCTGTACATCCTGCTTCGCATAAATTAATTGCTCACCAACACTAAACAGTAAATCACCGCGCTCAAGCTTAGCGGTTTCTTTCATTAACTGTTCTGAACGACTAGGATCCTCAACGGATTTAACCCGATGGCTAATAATATTAACGGCATTATTAAAGCGTGTCTTTAATGCTACTAGCGATTTAATATCAATAATACGTTCAGATTCATCCAACATATTAATCACTTGTAATGATAAAAATCGTAATTCAAATAGCCGCTCAGATAAGTCCATATCAACTTCAACTAAGCTATCAAGAGCATTATAAACAGCCGGTTTATTATTAGCGGCGACTAAGTCATAAATCCGTGACACGTTTGCCACTGCAATTGTATTAGCATTCGCCACTTGCGATTGAGATAAGTTATCAATTTGATGTGTCGCCTTAGTCATTGCCGCAGTTAACTGATCCAGTTGACTTTGTAAATCTATCTGTCTTCCCACTAGCAACCCAAGTAAAGCTAAATTATCGACAATGCGCTTTACATCATCTTCTAATTTCACCATTAATGGCTGATCAAACGAATATTGCTCCAGTGCGTGTAAACTGCGATTTAGAGCTTCGATATGAATCGTTAACGCACGCCCTTGTTGCATCCGTTCTGATTCAAATTTTGATTTCGCCAACACTTGAGCATTAAAAATAATCCGCGAACTCAAATCTGATAATTTTCTCGCTTCAGCTAAAGCAGGTACTGCGGAATTAATCACGGTACGCTCAGTTTGAGCAACTAACGAAAAGCCTGCTACACCGATCATAACGGCAATGATCATCAAACCAGCCATGGCAGAAAAGGCCAACAACAATTTGGTTCCGATACCTTTTCGAGTAAACGTCATAAATAGTCTCTATCTCATAAATCTTGTTTAGAATGGTGAATCGCCACGATAAATATGGCTTGTGTAATACTGGCTATTTCACCAAACACAATAAAGCGGTACTATTTTGCCAGCGATATGGCTTTAGACCTAAATAATGTTGGTAACAATGCGCATTTTATTTTTTATTTTAATGATTTTATCCACTCAATCTGCGTTTGCACTCGAGGTGATTTCATATCAACCTCCTTTTCAAACGGACAAAAAACCGACAAAAATTCAATACTCCTTTTTAACCTCGGTCACAAAACCGTGGAAAGTCTGCGCAGTGTATCCACATTTAAAAGATTCTTATTGGTTGTCGATCAATTATGGAATGGTTGAGCAAGCAAAAAAACTTGGTATTACGCTAAAAGTGCTTGAAGCTGGCGGCTATAGCAACCTTGATAAACAACAGAGTCAGTTAAAAGCTTGCCACCGTTGGGGAGCAGATGCCATTATTTTAGGCACCGTTGATGCGCACGCCTATAACGGTAAACTATCCTCTTTAATTGGTAATACTCCGGTATTTTTAATGACCAATAATATTGATTTTACTGATCCTGATATTCGTCAGCATGTAAAAGCAAAAGTTGGAGTTAATTGGTATGACATGGGCAAAGCCGCTGGCACTTACCTTGCTAAATTACACCCTAAAGGTTCAGGTAAAGTCCGTATCGCATGGCTTCCTGGTCCACAATTACGTGGCGGCACTAAACCTGTTACTAAAGGTTTTAAAGCCGCGATAGCGAATAGCGATATTGAGATTGTCACCACGTTATGGGACGACAACAGCAAAGAACTGCAACGTAATTTATTACAGCAATTATTTACTGATTATAAAAACATTGATTATATCGTTGGCGGCGCTGTTGCTGCTGAAGTCGCTATCAGTGAGTTACGTACTAACCATATTACCAATATTAAAATTGTATCAACATATCTAAGTCATGGTGTTTACCGTGGTTTACGTCGCCATAAAATTTTATTTGCCCCCACTGATAAAATGGCAGAGCAAGCGCGATTATCAATCGATCAAACCGTGCGTTACCTCGAGAAAAAACCAATGGTGCTCGATATATCGCCTTTGATTGTCGATTTAACCCCTCAGCATTTACCTGCCGAGGTTATTCGTAACTCGTTATCACCCGCTGAATTTCGACCATCATTCTACGTTAATGACCATCATATCAGTCGATAACCTTATATAAACCAGGGCCTATAAAGATCAATATCAATAATTTATGGGCCACAACAAACTTTTAGCCTAATCTGATTTACACCCTGTCTAGTCTTTGATACTTATAAGTCTTATCACCTAGCTTCATCAAGATTTACTTGAGATTAAAAGGACGATCATGATTACCACCACTCGTACAATGGCAGCTAAAAAAAATATCGCTCTCGTTGCTCATGATAATTGCAAAACGGCATTACTGCGCTGGGTGAAAGAACACCAACATAAGTTAGCGAATCATGCCCTTTATGCAACGGGGACAACAGGACATTTACTTGAAAAAGAAACAGGGTTACCAATTACTTGTTTAATTAGTGGTCCAATGGGAGGCGATCAACAATTGGGGGCATTAATTTCAGAAAGCAAAATTGATATGATGATTTTCTTCTGGGATCCACTCAATGCTGTACCACACGATCCTGACGTAAAAGCATTACTACGCATCTCTGCTGTGTGGAATATTCCTGTTGCAACCAACCGTGCCAGTGCGAATTTTATCGTCACTTCTCCTTTGCTTGATAAAGAAATTGATATCGAAATTCCAGATTACGACGCTTACCTAAAGCAACGCTTAGATTAACTATCTCGGCTCTATAATCAGTGTAATCACTAAGCCTTCGCTAATGCCGAAGGCTTTTTATTATCATGATTTAGACAATATATTTAAGCCAAAATTAATAATTCATTATATGGTTATAAGTAGTCTAATAAGGAGTCGCCAATGAAAGCTTGGATGTTACAACAACCAGATGGGCTGCAAGCCTTATCACTGACAACAGCGACGAAGCCTATTCCTGCCGCCGATGAGATTTGTGTAAAAGTTGCAGCGGTAGGACTCAACCCGATTGATTACAAACTCACCGAGTGGGGCTATGCAACATGGAATTACCCCCAAATCATAGGTCTTGATGTCGCGGGTAATATTGATAGCGTCGGCGCCAATGTCCACCAATTTAAAATTAACGATAGAGTGATGTTCTTTGCCGATCCTCGCTCTGCCGGTGGCTTTGCTGAATATGTGTGTGTTAAAGCCATAGCTGTCAGCCGTATTCCATTAACACTATCATTTACTGATGCTGCAGCCTTACCCTGTGCAGGTTATAGCGCATGGATAGCTGTACACGATAAATTATGCGTTGCTGCAGGGCAACATATTGCTATTACTGGAGCGGGAGGCGGTGTCGGTGGCTTTGCTGCACAACTTGCAAAACTTGCAGGGGCGCATGTCTATGCCATTGCAGAACGACAGCATCATCCTCGATTACTTAGCTACGGTATTGATGCTGTTATCAGCCCCCAACAAAATGTTGCGCTTGAACTCATCAATCTGACTGAAGATAGATTATTACACGGCGTGATTGATTGTATATCTGCACAATCTGGTAGCATAATGAGCGCGCTAATTCGTTATAATGGCCATATCGTCATGGTCGCCAATCAATTTGATCAAGTGCCGTTACTTGCGACAACTAAAGCGTTAAGCATTCATGAAGTTGCATTACAGGGTACCTATGCTCATGGCGCACCTGAACACATCAGCCATCTTGCTGATATTGGTAATAATATAAGTAATTTAATCGCCGATGGGCACATATCAAGTATGGTTGAAAAAATAGTCCCCTTTGACAAACTCGCACAAGCACTGACTGAATTAAAAAACCAAACCCATTCAGGAAAAATAGTTGTGCATATAAGCACATAGCATTAACTTTTTGATAAAAAAAAGCCCCACTATTAGTTATCACTATCATAAATGACATTTAATAGCGGAGCTTTATGTTATCAACCGTGTTTATTTAGTACGTTTGATTTTATTATTAACTGGGTACTTATCTTCAATTAATTCATTAATAAACGGTGAAGTTTTATCTGGATTAGCACACACCCAAACATGCTTTTTCGCCCGTGTTAATGCCACATAGAATAAGCGTCTTTCTTCCGCATCATTATAGGTTTCAGTACGCGATTGCATAATTGCCGCTAAACCTGTTTCACGATCCGGTGATGGGAAAATCCCCTTATTAACATCAACAATAAACACATAATCAGCTTCACGCCCTTTACTGGAGTGACATGTCATGTATTCCAAGTTAAGCTGCGGCCACTGTGTTTTCCATTTTTCAAATTTCTCAGGTTTCTGCTTATTATTTCGACCAAGAATCAATACAGTCGTACTCTTGTTCTCATAATGTTTACTAAGACGAATTAACTCTTGCGGTAATAAATCAGTCGCTAATAAAGTGACCGCTTTCTTACTCTGCTTAATAAAACTGGTTAATTGCTTCTTAATTTGACTTGGATTTTGTTGAATAAACACATTAGCCACTTCACCAATCATGCTATTAAAGCGATATGTTGTTGAAAGTTCACTAATATTACTATTGCTAAAACGGTCTTTAAAGTCAGTGGTTAAATTAACGTCAGCCCCTGCAAAGTGATAAATAGCTTGCCAATCATCGCCAACGGCAAATAACGTTGGTGTCGAATGACCCGCCACTTTCTGATGGCATAACGCTTCAATTAACGCTAATCGTTGTGGTGAAATATCTTGGTATTCATCAACCATAATATAGCGCCACGGCGAGACAAACTTACCCGCTTTAACATACTCAGTAGCAACTTCAATCATACTATTAAAGTCTATTTGCTTTTTCACTTTTAAGTGTTGTAAATAGGCTTGATAGCATGGCCATAATAACGCTAACTCACTTTTCATTCGTGGTCGCATTGCTGGATTATTATTATTTACAATCGCCTCAAGCAACGCTTCTTTTTTCATACCTGACTGACCAAGCAACTCAATATGACGCCACACCCAAGCTTGTAATTGTTCATTTTCAGCTTGTTGTTCCATTGAGTTTTCTTTACTAAATCCAGGTACTCGCCATTGAGTAAGGTGACGTTGCCATTTACTCGCTGCTGTTGAGTTATTCCATTGTTCAATTAACATCCGCGCCAACCATGCACTACGGGCACGCACATCTAATGTAATTGAGGCTACGTTGGGTTTATCGTGTTCAACATCACGAATAATCTGTGAGCCAAGACTATGGAAAGTGGCGACTTTGACCCGATCACTGACCTTTTGCTTTAGTCTATCAGTCATCTCTTCGGCAGCTTTACGCCCAAATGATAACATCAAAATGTCTTCTGGCACTGCTGCCTGACTGGCAATAAGATAACCAGCACGAGCAACTAACACACTGGTTTTGCCCGTACCCGCACCTGCTAATACCAAGTTATAATCTTGATTAATGAGAGCTGCTGTACGTTGTGATTCATTTAATGGCGATTTCTCAAAGCTATCAAACCATGAACCCCATTTCTGTGATTGTTGTACTAACCATTGTTGATTATGCTCTTCAACCCACGCCTGATGTTCACCTAACCAAGGAGAGATTTTTTCAAAACTACGGGGTCTAAATGTTGCAGCAAGCTCAGGACTTAGGTCTGAATCATGTAAGCTATCATTAAGGAACTGATGTAATTCATGATGTTCAGAATGACGCAAATAGCCTGATTTATTTGAAAAAATTGCAATTCGTTGCAGCATTTCAGGCAACATCGCATCTAATTTATCAACGCGGCTTTGTGCCCAATCTTGATAACTACGAACTAAAAATGCAGCGAAAGGTTTACATTCGTGCCAAGGCAAACCATGAACTGTCCAACAGTATTGTTGGTTTGAAGACGTCAGCTCAAGCGCACCCCATAATACACCACGATGGATTTCAACCGACCCATCCCAGTCATCAAAAGAGATCACATCAGACGAAGTCTGACTATCTAATACCAAGCTATTACCGTCTAAAGCGATACTGTAATAATCACCTTGAACTAACCATTGTGCTAGTCGACTGGCACTTAATTGCATTGTGATTCCACCAATTGTTCCATGCTTTAATTAGGCTGTAATACTCATTACTGGCCGGTAACCGAGTTAATCAACCTCGATTGAATCATTACTTGTCACCCGTTTATCGGGAGAATGTCACTTAGAATATCAATAACTCTCGTGTAGCCATAGCCTTGAAACGTCTATTTGGTTAAATATTATTCCGCGAAGTAAGGTTAATTTTTTTGATCAGCAATAACTATATTTCTGTTATCTTTAGTGACGTTTTTATAACGTTAGAGAATTCTATCGTTTTCTCCATTCATTATTATCAGAAGATTGTTAATATCCATGCAAACTAAAGACTTACATGTAAATTTTCGTCGCTACTGGGTCAATGATCGTATTAATTACTCTATTCGCGTATTTATTGCTCTTGTTGGTGTTGTATTACCGTGTTGGTACCTCAAGGCGAACCATGCTGTTACCCCTCTGGTACTCGGTATTATCGCTGCAGCGCTGGCAGAATCTGATGATAACTTAACCGGCCGCATTAAAGGCCTAGCCATTACTTTAGTTTGTTTTTTGATTGCATCTCTTTCTATTGAAGTCTTGTTTGACTACCCCATTTTGTTTGCAATCGGTCTATTTTGCTCAACGTTTGGTTTTATTATGCTTGGTGCGATGGGGCCGCGCTATGCCAATATCGCTTTTGCCTCATTATTACTCGCTGTTTACACTATGCTCGGCGCTAACAGCAGTACTGAGCTCTGGTATCAACCAATATTATTGTTAGCCGGCGCATCTTGGTACGGAATCTTATCACTGTTGTGGCATATCTTATGGCCTAATCAACCAGTGCAACAAGGGCTAGCAAATGTCTTTACAGAGTTTGGCTACTATCTTGATAATAAAAGTAAACTGTTTGAACCTGTCGCAGATCTCAATTCGCATCCATTTCGTATTCAAGCAGCTAAACAAAATGCTAGAGTAGTTAACGCCTTAAATGCGGTCAAAATGACGTTATTACATCGTGCTGGTCGTGGTCAAAGTGATAAATTCCTCAAAATTTATTTTATGGCACAAGATATTCATGAACGCGCAAGTTCATCACATTATCGTTACCGTGAACTCGCGTCTGCTTTTCAACGCAGTGATGTATTGTTTCGCTTTCAACGTTTATTGCATGTACAAGCAATAGCCTGTCACGGCATTGCTGAGGCCCTGAAACAAGGTAAAGCTTATCATCATGGTACTGATTCAATTAATGCCTTAGATGAGCTACAGCAATCGCTGAATTACCTCAAACAACAACACAACCCGCAATGGCGGCCATTGCTGAATCAGCTTGATTATCTATTTAACAATCTCGCAACAGTGGAGCGTCAATTACAAAACATTAATAACCCTGATGCTGAGCATGTTGAACAACATACCGATATTGAGTTGGTAGACACCGAAGCGCACGGTATGAAAGAAATGTGGAAACGTATTGCTTCCCAACTTAATACTGATTCGATGTTATTTCGCCATGCTATCCGTTTAGGGATCGCGCTTATTGCCGGCTATGGCTGTATTCAGATCTTCGATCTTCAACGTGGCTATTGGATCTTATTAACCACTCTTTTTGTCTGTCAACCGAACTACAGCGCAACCCGTCAAAAGCTGGTCCAACGCGTAATTGGTACATTAGGGGGACTTCTCGCTGGTATTCCTTTGTTGTACTTATTCCCAGGCCAAGAAGGTCAATTAGTACTGATGGTATTAATGGGAGTGCTATTTTTTGCTTTTCGAACAGTCAAATATGATTGGGCAACAGCTTTCATCACGTTATTAGTGTTATTTTGCTTTAACCAATTAGGAGAAGGCTTTGCCGTTATTTTACCCCGCTTAGGCGACACTCTATTAGGCTGTCTATTGGCGGTATTGGCGGTGAGCTTTATTTTACCAGACTGGGAATCAAAGCGATTGCATAAAGTGATGGCAGAGGCGACCAATGCCAATAAAGATTATCTCGCACAGATCATTGCTCAATATCGTATCGGTAAACGCGATAACATGAGTTACCGTATTGCGCGTCGAGAAGCACATAACAAAGACGCACAATTAAGCACGGCAATAAATAATATGCTCGCAGAGCCTGATAAATACCAAATTAATACTGATGAAAGCTTCCGTTTTCTAACATTAAACCATGCGATGCTAAGCTATATTTCAGCACTTGGTGCGCATCGTACTCAACTGCAAGATAACCAAACCCATCAATTGGTAGCAGAAGCACATCGAATCATTCACAATCATTTGGAATGTATATCAGCACAGCTTAATGGCGCATTAATTGAGACTTCTCCTTCATTAAACCAGCACTTAGAACAGCGCTTAGGTCAATGGCGAGAAGAAGATTGCACCTCGATTAGAATGGTATTACAACAACTGCACCTTATACATTGCATGTTGCCTGAACTGCATGCTTTAGGGGATAACCTCGCACCAAAAACGCACACAGCAATCACTACAGCCTAACATCCCTCTTCAAATACTCTTCATTATTGATGGCGTAATATGGACTTCCATATTACGCCATTGTTTTACACTCATAAAAAAGCCTGCGTTAAACGCAGGCTTTTAATTACTCAATGATTTGAGGTTATTCTATCAATGCTTACTGTGCTGCTGGAGTAGCCGCCGCAGGTGCATCTTTTGCGTTATCTTGTAGATACTTCAGCAAGGTACGCTCTTCGTCTTTATTCAGCATGTAGTACTGTTGCATCGCTTTCAGACCTTGAACCCAACCATTTGCAGTTAAGTGTTTAGGATCAGGAACTGCGTGACACTGACCACAACTCGCATCTAGGATTTCTTTTCCGTAAGCCCAGATTGGTTTAATGCTTGCTAGCATATTACGTTGTGTGATCCATGCAGATACTTGTAGTTGCTGCCATGTCTGACCATCTTCAGCTTTCACTGTATTTAGAATAGTTGCTGATTTTTGTAAATCGGCATTCAGTGATACGGTCTGAATCTGCTTTGCCATGTCTTGCACTAACATACCTGTTGTTGAGCCCTGTTGCTGCCAACCAGTAATTTGTACTTTAAGCATGTCGCCACTTGTACCTAACACTTGCACTTCTGATGCAGGGTATAACTGACCTTGTTCATCGCCTGATGCAGAATCAGTGGTATACAACTTCTTCGATGCTAATGTGTAAAGCGTTTTAGTTGCAGGCGCTTCACCAGAGTTAATTGTTAACTGCTTAAATGTTGCTTGGAAATCATTATTAATATGTGGCAACTGGTGTGCAATACCTTTATGACACTCAATACAGTTCATATCTTTTGCTGCTGCGCCAGTCATCGCTGCTGCTGCTGCTGGAGATTGTTTCGCGTGATCCATTGCAGTATATGAGTGACAACTCTTACAGGTTGCTGAATTTGTTTCAGCCATCATACGCCACACATTTTGTGCCATACGTAAGCGGTTCGCTTCAAACTTCGCTGGTGTATCAATATCTTTACTGATGAATTCGCTGTAAATATCGCCCACACCGCCCATTTTTGCTTTCATGAAAGCAATCGGGTTATTTTCTGGAATATGACAATCACGACATTCAGCGCGAACGCCATAAGCATTCTTATAGTGAATACTGGTTTTATATTCGTTGTAGTTTTCTTTCATTGAGTGACATGAAGTACAAAACTCAGTAGTCGAACTAAACTTTATCGATTCGTGAAAGGTAAACACACCAGCCAATGTGATAATCACACAGACAACAGCAATCGCTAATACAGAATAGCGACTACTTGGCTTTACTAAAAAACGCCATAGCTTCTTCATGGATGGTCCAAAATGAATTAAACGTCAAAACAACGTTAAAAAAAATGTTGCGCACAAACTAACATTTGAATGTTAACAGGGCAATGGACGCTATTAATATATAAAAACATTAATATCACAATTGATCATAGTTGTTTCTGTAAAACGATACAAAAATTTTTTTAATTAGAGTTCTAATTATATTAATAACCTAAATAGTCTTTTACAATAATAAATACAATACACCACATAGCTTAAAGCAAAAGACAAAAGGTAAGTATAACAATCAGATAGCGTTAACTTTACGATATGATATACTGTAATTTTTATACGAGCAGTCGCCTATCGAGAATAGTTATCAATTATATTTTGATTATTGTGCTAATCATTCCATTATTTACATTGAACATTAAACATTACCGTCTATTATGGTTTTTTGTGAAAACTTATTTTCCATTTAGTTGCCTAATATATTTTGTATTTCCGTGTAGCCTATCAAGAAATACTAAAATAATAGATCACTATACCGTCTACTATTTAAGTGGTGCTTATGTTACTTAAATAGTTAATCATTCGGTTTGTCTCGGAATACAATCATGACCCTATCACGTCGTAATTTTTTAAAAGGTTCGGTAGCAACAGCCATAGCTGCTAACGGACTAACCCTTTTCCCTGCAGGGAAGGTATTTGCATCTGATACAATTACCATTCCATCTGCAACACACTATGGTCCTTTTAAAGCAGTTGTAAAAAGCGGAACATTAATTGGTGTTCAACCTATTAATGATGTTGACCCATTTCCAACAGAAATGTTAACCAAAGGTGTATTAAGCCGTACTTACAGCGATACACGTATTAAATATCCAATGGTACGTAAGTCTCTACTGGAAGATCCATTAGGTGACCATAACCCTCACCTTCGTGGTAAAGAACCTTTTGTCCGTGTCGATTGGGATACAGCGATTGCATTAACTGCTTTCTGTATTGCACGTACCGTTGAAAAACACGGTAACGAAGCGCTATTTAGTTCTTCATACGGTGGTTGGTCACATTGTGGTGTTAACCGCCCGCAAACACTACAAGGTCGTTTCTTTAACCTTATTGGTGGTCAAAGCATTTGTGCTGGTGACTACTCTGCAGGTGCTTCAGAAGTTATCCTTCCACACGTCATTGGTGATATGGAAGTTTACTCACCACAAACCGCGTGGGAAATTGTTGAAAAAAATACTGAAGCGGTGCTATTTATTGGTTGTGATCCTTGGAAAACAAACCGTGTAGAATTCCGTGTAGCTGATCACTCTATGCAAAAACATTGGGAAGCGTTTAAGGCGAAAGGGATTAAATTTATCTCTATTAACCCACAACAAACCCAAACAGATAAAGCCGTTGGCAGTGAAATGATCAATATCCGACCTAATACGGATACAGCTCTATTTACCGCAATGTCTTATCACTTATACAAAACAGGCCAACACGATAAAGCATACATTGATAAATATACCGTTGGCTTTGATAAATACCTTGCTTATTTAATTGGCGACGAAGATGGTGTTGCTAAAACACCTGAATGGGCTGAAGAAATTACTGGTTTACCAGCAGCTAAAATTAAAGAGCTTGCTGAATTATGTGTAACTAAACGTACACAAATTGCAGCTGGTTGGGCACTACAGCGTGCCGACCACGGTGAAATGATCCACTGGTCTATTATCAACTTTGCAGCCATTGCAGGTAAAATTGGTAAGCCAGGTGAAGGTGCAGGCTTTAGTTGGCACTATGGTAACGGCGGCATGCCAGCATCTGGTAAGCGTATGCCTATCGGTTTATCACAAGGCCGTAACCCAATCACTAAAACATGTCCTGTGGTTATGGTTTCAGACATGCTGAAAAACCCAGGTAAAGCCTATACCCGTGATGGTTCAAACCTCACCTTGCCAAAAGCTAAACTTATCTACAACGCGGGTAATAACTTACTGTCTCACCAACAAGACACTAACGAGTTAATCAACGCGCTGAACGATAATATTGATACCATCATTTGTCATGAACCTTGGTGGTGTGCAACAGCAAAATACTCTGATATCGTATTACCAACCACAACCACTCTTGAGCGTGATGATATTTCATCTGGTGGTACTTACAGCAACAACAAAATCTACGCGATGCGTCAGGTTATTGAGCCTGTAGGTGAAAGCTTAGATGACTACGAAATCTTCTCACGTCTTGCTTTCATGTTTAACGTACATAAAGAATTTACCGACGGTAAAACAATGTACCAACATGTTAAAGCTTCTTATGAAGCTTCTGATGCAACAGAAGATTTTAAAACGTTTTGGCAAAATGGTATCACTCACGTATCAACGCCTGATGCTGCAAATAGCTTTGTTCGTCATGGCGATTTCTACGCAGATCCTGATAAAAACCCATTGCATACACCAAGTGGTAAAATCGAGCTTTACAGTGAAACACTAGCTGGATTTAAAGCTAAAGATTGCCCACCGATGCCACAATGGATTCCACCATTTGAATGGTTAGGTAATGCTAAAAAAGGTCAAGTTCACGTACTAAGTCCACACCCATGGATGCGTCTGCACTCACAAATGGCGAATGCTGATGTAAACAGCTATGAATCTGTTGATGGACGTCAAATCGTTCTTATTAACAAACAAGACGCTGCAGAACGTGGCGTGAAAGATGGCGATGTGGTTGAGGTGTATAACGAGCGCGGTACCCTGCTTGCTGGTGCGCGTATCACTGATGAAGCAATGCCTGGCGTTATCTACATTCACGAAGGTGCATGGCTACAACTTGATAGCAAAGGCCGTTGTAACTCAGGCTCAATCAACATGCTAACAAGTAGCCAACCAACTAGTGGTCTAGCACAAGCAACCAGTGCTAATACTTGTTTGGCTTACTTTAAGAAATGTACTGACGCGGAAACACCAAACCAAGCTTACATGCCACCTAAGATTGTAAAATCAGACTTTAAAGTTGATATCTGGTCATTACAACTAGGTAAGCGTCTGAAAGCTGTAGCTGCAGAACAAGGTCCAGCTCAGTCACCGGGTGAGAAGTTATTCTACGGTAGCTGTACTCTTTGTCACGCAGCACCGCATCCTAGCGACTTCACTTACAAGCAGTGGAAAGGTATTACTAATAGTATGTTCCCACGTGCAGGTCTAAACGAAAAAGATCGCAAACTTGTTCTTGATTTCCTAAAAGACAACGCTAAAAAGTAATTAATAGTCGCTATTAGTTAGCTAACAAAAAGCCCCGCAGAACATATATTCTGCGGGGCTTTTTTTTATGAAAAATATTCTTACTTTTTGAAGTAAATAACATGTTATTAAGTAACAATTGTTAACCTACCTATAAATAAATGACATAGGATCAAAAAAAAGCTTTTAAATATTGGCATTAATAAAAATACTCCTATAGTAGCCGTCATTCACCATTTAAATATCATTCGACTGCATAATAATCTTTCATAAACAAGATTAAAATAAGGATATTGTATGTCATTTAGGCGTAGTCATTACGCACTTATCTTATCAATCATATTGATAGCAGGGTGTAATGGTTCAGATTCAGACTCAACCATAACGATACCAAAAGAAGAAACACATACTACTGCTGAATCATTTAATGAACACGTAGCAGCTACTGGTGAAATTAAACCAGACCAAACTATTACCTTAGATCTGCCTGATAATGAAACATATAAATTAGAAAAAGATTTAACGGTAAAAGGCAATCTAACGATTAAATAAGGACATTTAGTAATGACTAAGCATTTCTCTCTTTCTGTATTGGCTATATTAACAAGTTTTTCTGTTTCAGCTGCAACACTTGATGTTCATGGTGAAATTAAAGTAAATGGTAAAACGGTTATTGATAATAAAGGTAACCTAATTCAAGATAAAAGTGATCTGATTGATCTTGATGATTATTTTGATGCCAAACCAAATAGTATTGTGACGTTAAAATCTATCTCTTCAGAAAATAGTATCTATAATTTTTACTATGATGAAAATGGACGACAATCTAAAGAAACTCAAAGTATTGATGACACAATAACATGGTCAATGGAGTGGAAAGATCGTAAAGATATGTCAAATACTGTAGTAAAATATAGTAAATGGGTAGATCCAAACACCCCTGAAAACTCACATGAGATGACAGAGACGGGTAAAAATGAATTTACAGTATCAACTAGTTATCCTCAAACGAAGGTTGGTATTACAATGGCCAGAGGGGATATTTACACATATACAATCGTAGAGAGCTCCGAACAAAATGCTCCTATTGGTAAAGCTCAACAAATGAATGAATACCAATATCTAACTGTACTAGAAAAAACATCATATAAATCAGAAAAAACTACAATTGAAGACTGTATTATCGTGCTTCAAGACGCATCATGGATGTTAAAACCGCAAGAAATCATAATACCGGGATCTGAGTATAACCCTAGCGTCTTAATAAAAGAGCCACAAATACGAACTTATTGTAAAGACTACGGTTTAGTCCAGGTTGGCGATTTTAAATTATAATGAACATGAAAACCGATCTGACTATATCAGATCGGTTTCCACTAAATTATTATCAATAATATTACGTTATAATCTACAAGCCTTTAGTGTACTGATTACACGTATGACCAATAATAGCAACTTCAATTTCACTACGTGCCAGTTCATTATTGCCTGTAACATACTGATTAAATAATGCCGTCAATTCCGCTTTAGTTACTGTCACTTGGGTATCAGTTTTAATATCGCGTAAATCCACCATAAAGCCAGTAAACTTATTCTGAACCTCAGCCACAATATCCAAGTTTAAAAAGTTCTCAGGGTTATATAGCGCATTATGATCACCGCGCTGTTTATCAACTACAAATGATGCTTCAGTAAGATTAATGATCGATGCTGACTTATCACATTTGCGAAAGCATTTATCGTCAAAACGCTTCTTTTTACAGCCTACTGTTTGATGGAATAAACACTGACGGCTCATTAGCAACATCATTGGATGATAAATACTGTAATACAATTCAAACCCAGCAGGCGCAACAATTGGCTTAATTTGCGAACGTTTGATCTCATTAGAAATAAACGCCCCTACACAACCAAATTCTTGCTGCAAGCACTCAAGGCTCAAGCTATTACTGATGTTCATTTGCGGGCCAGCTATCCACGCCAAACCTAATTGATGTGCAGCATAACCGACACCACTATTGTTCGTCACAATACGTGATGGCTTCACTTGCTCTAGGAACGTCACGGCTGCTTGGTAATTATCACCAATCAAAATTGCTGGGAACCAAGGGATCAAATGTGGATTTTGTTGAAACAGAGTAACTAACTTTAGCCCTTCCATTGCCATCGCTTCAGGCAATTGATAATACACCGCAGTATTTGGCTGACTCACTGCATCAATATCAGCAGGATTAGCAATCAATACAGATAACGACGGTGTTAGTGATGGTTGTGGCACTCGCACAACTTTTGGTAATTCAAACGGCTCCACCAGCGGCAGATCGCCATTTAATACACACGTAATCTGATCGCGCATTATCGTTAGTTCTTTAAACGGCACCACTACATTATTTGCTAACTGGGTTAAATTCATCGGTGTTAGCAAGTATTCGCCGTTATTTAAGCTACGGAAACGTTTTTCAAAGCAATCATTATCAAGCACAGTATTGTCAGACTGTCGTAATAACGATGTTGATGCCACTTCAAACTGCTGCAATGGCGTTGTTACACGAATAACCAGCGGCTGTCCTACCTGACCGATAATCGTCAACTCTAAGGCTAATAAGCTAATATCTAAATCAGCAATTCGCTCTTCCACAGTTTGAATAATCGTCGTTTTATCATCATATAACTTTTGCTTAACCGCTTGAATTTCTGTCTCAGATTTAGCATCAGCAATCTGTGCAAAGTGATCAACAGAGTTATCTCGAGGATTATCAATAAACATCGCTTTATTGATATCACCCATTAAATATGAGTTTGAAAAATCACGGTTAAATACAGTATATAACTCACGCGTATCTGCCAATAATGGCTTCTGCTTACAATAATTATCTAACTGACGACTCCAATTATCAACGACGGTATAGACATAGTGAGATTTTTTAATCCGCCCTTCGACCTTTAATGAATATACGCCAGCATCTGCCAGGGCTTCTAAATTTGAAAATGCAGAATTGTCTTTCATATTAAGCGGGTAATCTTTTCCCACCGCGGTTGTCTGATATTGATCACGACAAGGCTGACTACAACGACCACGGTTACCTGAATTACCATTTTTAGCCGAGCTTATATAGCACAAGCCTGAAAAGCCAATACAATATGAACCATGCACAAACACTTCCATCAATACGTTATGCTGATGACCAAACTGCGCTAAATGTTTTATTTCTTTAATATTAAGTTCACGCGATAAATTTACACGACTAGCGTTAAGCTGCCCCATAAATAAAATTTGACCTTCATTATGACTATTAACTTGAGTGGATGCATGAACATCAAGCGTTGGAAAATGCTGCTTGATTAAGTGAAATAGCCCTAAGTCTTGTAAAATAACACCATCAATTTTAGTGTTGACCAACTTATTTAGCAGTCGAATAACCGCTGGAATTTCACTTTCTAAAATCATGATATTAAGCGTAAGAAAGATCTTACAATCACGTTGATGTGCTACGCGAACAATACCGTTTAAATCTTCAAACGTAATATTGGTTGCACGATTACGGGCGTTAAAATTATCTAGGCCACAATAAATAGCATCCGCACCCGCGACAATTGCCGCTTTAATCGACTCTATATCGCCACCCGGAGCTAACAGCTCAAAATTACTTCTCATCGCGTTATGACCCATTTATAACCGTGCCTTAAAAAAACGTACTCATCTTGTGAGCGGCTATTCTACCTGTGAGGGCGATTAAGTCCAATTTTGGGAGAGAAATCACAGCCGGTAATAGGCTTTAATTACTTTTTATCTGCAAACAATTTATTCAAATATTCCTTCTTTGAATAAATATCGATACTATAACTCATTAATATATTTTACTGATTCATCGTGATAATAAGGATAAAAACAATAATGACGACTCAACCACAACTGACAGAAGCACAGAAATCAGCCATTGAAGAAATGGTGATTAACCGCGTTAATGCAATGAACAGTGATGCTGTTTTATGTGAAGCGATTGATAATAAAGTCCACAGCATGGAAGAGCATTTAAAAGCTTACTTTCATGAGCGATTTCATTTCCACAGCAATAAAGCATAATAAAAATCAGACAAAACAGTTTTAAAAACAGTCACTAACTGATCACTATATTTGAGCTTCGATAGCGCTCATTAGTGGTCAGTTTTTTATTTCGTTAAATATTGCTAGCCTTTATTGTTCTAAAATCCCTGCACTCCCTCCAATCAGCTTACGTTCAAATAACCAAAAACAGACAATTAATACACAAGAACACTACAATGAAGCAAAAAACACCAGCTATTGATTATAAGCCATAGAATGAAACTATTTATTGTGTAAAATATAGTCTTCTGCACTCCAACTTTGTTTTTACCATGATTGATTTAAATATATTGCCGCTTTACCTCACTGCCGTGATCGCCTTATTGCTTATTCCCGGACCTGACATGTTACTCATTGCGAGTTCAAGTTTAACTTACGGTCGAAAAGTCGGTATTTATGCAAGCTTAGGTAACGCTACCTCAGGTATTTTATTAACAATTTTAGCCGCTCTGGGTGTATCAGCACTGATTGCAATGAATCCGATCGCATTGCATATTTTACGCTTAGTCGGTGGCGCTTATTTGTTAAAAATGGGCTGGGACTGTATGCGTACTCATCCTGATGACGCACCTCAAGAACTAGAACATTGCAATAAAATGGCATCAACGCTATATCGCCGCGCAGTGTTTACTAATTTACTCAACCCAAAAGCACTGATTTTCTTTGTACTATTTTTACCACAGTTTGTTTCAACGCACGTGGCGACATCGTCTGGCGAGCAAATGCTAGTACTTGGACTACTGTTAAATGTTTTAGGGTTATTATTTAATCTATTTTTAGTAACTACTATCGGTGTATTTGGACAATCATTATTAAAGAATGAAAAATTCCGTAATAACCAACATAAATTCATGGGATTAATATTCTTTGTTCTTGCTATTTGGTTATTAGCATCACAACTACCGACACCACCAAGTATGTAAGTTATTATTGATAACTATGTTTCCAACAAAAAAAATGCCATTAATTGCAGTGGCATTTTTAAAAAATACGTTAGATATCTAAAAAAGATGACTAAAAATAGGGTATTAGAGAAAATAAATGAATAGGTAACAGGCTAAATTTATATGAGAATAATTAGTCTATAAAATTTGACTTGAATTTCACACTAAAAAACCTCATATACATACCTTATAGATGTGCTGCGCACGCTTACCTTTTCATTTCTTTTATTTAATGCGCACCACAATATTACGCCCAATATGTTGGGCGCATTAAGGATTATTATGATTACTCACGTTGGCATTATTGATCAGGATCCAGTCCGTCTGATCACTCCATTATTAGACGAAGCAGTACCTGCAGATAAAATGGTGTTTATTGGTACTGAACAACAACAAAAACAATACGATCGCCTCGCTTCTATTTTGATTCCACGAAACATTATTGTTGAATTTTTCATCATTCCCGACATTATCAATGTCACCCAAATTCGACAACGCCTCAACCAACTAGCTGACCAATTAAAACAAGACAGCCGCGATGTATGGTTCAATGCAAGTTGTGGTTTACGTCACCGCTTATTGTCTGCTTATGAAGTCTTCCGCTCTTTCCATTGGCCTATTTATGTAATTGAACCATTCAGTGATGAAATGTGCTGGTTATTCCCTAATGATCGTGAACAACAACAAGTTCAAGATCGTATTCAAATTACTGACTACTTAACAATCTTTGGTGCTCGCTGTGAGTTATCTGATAATCCGATGCCAGAGTCGCTTAACGACCAGTTATGGGAATTAGGTCAACGTTGGGCAAGTTCAGCATTAGAATTAGGCCCTGGCTTAGCGACGCTTAATTACCTTGCAACAACATGCCGTAAAGAACAAATATTGCATGTTGAGCTCAGTGAAAAACAGCAAGGCTATAAAGAACTCGGCACATTACTGACGGATTTAGAAGAAACAGGTCTGGCGACATACCATAATGGTATTTTGACATTTAAGCATGAAGAAGCACGTCGATTTGCAAATGGTGAGTGGCTAGAAAGCCTAGTTCATAGCACTGTTCGTGCCATTCAAAATGAATTGCCAACTATTCAAGATCACTCTTTAGGTGTGCAAGTTTACCGTAAAATTGGTGAGCGTGAAGTACGAAATGAACTTGATGTAGCAACTATCGTTAACAATAAGCTCCATATCATTGAATGTAAGACCAAAGGTATGCGTGATGATGGAGATGATACATTATACAAACTAGAATCATTACGAGATCTACTTGGTGGTTTACAAGCCCGCGCAATGCTCGTCAGTTTCCGTCCTTTACGTCATCACGATTTAGTTCGCGCACAAGATTTAGGCTTAGCGATTATTGGTCCTGATCAACTGGGTGATTTATATACTCATCTTTATGATTGGCTTAAAGGTGCCGGCGGTGAAGCACATAATCCAGCATAGTAAACTATTGTAAAAAGTACTGTGATCAAAAAAGGCCTTATCAAAGGCCTTTTATTTAAATCAAATATTAACTATCGCTTGATGCTGTTTAATACCACTTATCCAAGTCGATTAAAAACAATCCCAGCAGCTTGTGGCTTCTGCGAGTGATGTTGACCGTCATCTAATACTAAAGTAACCGTCGTCGTGTTCTCACCCACTGTTGCAATAATATCTCTTACAACAAACACATCACCTAAATAAGCAATTTTCATCTGTAATACAGGAGAAATAGGCAATGCCACAGTATCTTGATGTCCATTCGGAAATGTAATTTTATAATCAATCATATCTATAATTTCACTCAGTAAAACGAAGAACTATTCTACATTAAATAGAAATGAATGGTTAAATTCCTAACTAATTAATATATATGTAATTAATAATGGTGGTTGCCATTTTCTGTTATTAATTGATCGTATTCAACATTACAACATCCACGTTACGAATAAAATTAAAACGAAAAAAACCGACGCTTCATAATAAGCATCGGTTTTTTAAAGTCTATATCGGTACTATTAATTACATTTAGTACGTATATATTTACTTAGTAAGCATCTGACGTGCAGCTTCAACAACAATTTTAATTGAACGCGCTTCAGTTTCTTTTAATGTTGCGTGATCAGGGATTTCTTTTTGAGTTCGGTTAATAATAACACCCGCAACACAACCTGCACGTAAACCAGAACTTGCACACATAGTTAATAATGTTGCAGATTCCATTTCAAAGTTAAGTACACCCATTTCCTGCCACTCTTTCATTGAGCCTTGGAAGCGACGCACAACACGACCAGAGAATGTGTCGTAACGCTCTTGACCTGGGTAGAAAGTATCACTAGAAGCAGTTACACCAGTGTGTACAGTCGCACCTGCGTCATCACATGCTTGCTTCATCGCTGTCGCAACAGTGAAATCAGCAACAGCTGGGAATTCCATTGGTGCAAAGTGAAGACTTGCACCATCAAGACGAACAGAACCTGTAGTTACAATCATATCGCCAGGATTGATATTAGGTTGAATAGCGCCAGTTGTACCAACACGTAAGAAAGTTGTCACACCAAGTTGTGCTAATTCTTCAACAGCAATAGAAGTTGAAGGACCGCCAATACCCGTAGAACAAATGACTACCGGCTTACCATCTAGTTGCGCACGGTATACGGTGTATTCACGTGCACTTGATAAGAATTCAGGGTTTTCCATTAGGTTGGCAATTTTTTCTACACGAGCAGGATCACCAGGGATAATCGCTAATTCAGCGCCATTTAGATCGGCTTTATTAACACCTAGGTGGAACACTTTATTGTCAGACATAATGATACCCTTTAAATTTAATCGCTCTGTTGTAGGCACAGAGATGGATAATTATCGTTAATTTTTATGATTTGACAGTAAACGTAATACGCAACATAACAACAACGTCTGTCAAAAACTATTGTAACGATAACGGAAGCTGAAACTGTTTTTAGTGAGTTAAATCACATTAAATGAAAGCAATGAAATTTTTCGTTACAAATTAACAAGATCTAGATCACGGTAAAACGTTTTCCTATCGACCTCATCACAAAAATTTAGCAACGTTCGCCTAACGTTTAGCTTGTCGATTGCACCACCAATTAACGATAGAATAAAAAAAGCAGAATAGTGTTTACCTATTCTGCTTATCATTATTATGCTAATTATTGTAGTCGATAGATCTTGTTATTGCTTTGGCTTAAAACGCAATAATCGCAGCGCATTTAATGTTACCAAAGCGGTGGCACCGCTATCAGCTAACACCGCAACCCATAGTCCTGTCACACCAAGCAAAGTAGTCACTAAGAATACTCCCTTTAGACCTAATGCCAGACCGATATTCTGACGAATATTATTTAAGGTCGCTCGCGATAATTCAATCATTACCGGTAATTCAGCTAAACGGTTATGAGTAATGGCAGCGTCGGCAGTTTCAAGTGCGACATCAGTACCGCCCCCCATTGCAATACCAATGGTTGCGGTTTTCATTGCTGGCGCATCATTAATGCCATCACCAATCATCGCCACACTCTGTACGTCATTCAACTTACGAATTTCAGAGACTTTATCAGCCGGTAATAAACTTGCGCGGTAATCAATATTGATTTCTTTCGCAATCGCTGCTGCTGCACGTGCATTATCGCCAGTAAGCATCACCGATTTAATACCTAACTTATTTAGCTTTTCAATCGCAATTAACGCATCATCACGTAAATTATCACGCCACGCCACTAAACCAACAGGGTGTGCATTACGAACAGCAACCACTAAGGTTTTACCTTCATTTTCTAACGCTGTTGCTTGTTGCTGTTGCGCATCTGTTAGTACGATATCTTGTGGTAAACGATCAGCTGCGCACAATAAAAACTTGTCGCCTTCGGTTATACCTTGAATACCACGCCCTACTAAGGTTTCACGCTCAGTTGCTTCAACAACCACAAGCTGTTGTTGTTGAGCATGATTCACCACCGCTTTTGCAAGGGGGTGTAATGAGCCCGCTTCAATCGCTGCCGCTTGACGTAATAATTTATCGTCATCGTTATCCCAACAAATCATGTCGGTAACAACAGGCTTACCTTCCGTTAGCGTACCCGTTTTATCAAACGCAACCACTTCAATATGGCCCAGTTGTTCTAGCGCTGCACCACCTTTAATAAGTGCACCACGACGTGCCGCAGCCGCTAAACCAGATGTAATGGCCGCTGGCGTTGAAATAACTAGCGCACACGGACAAGCAATCAATAGTAATGCTAGGCCTTTATAAATCCATTCATCCCATGATTGACCAAAGACTAGCGGTGGAATAACAACCACTAACGCCGCTAATAAAATCATGCTTGGTGTATACCAACGACTGAATTTATCCAGGAAACGCTCAAGAGGCGCTTTACGTGATTCAGCATCTTCAATCATATGTAAAATACGATCGATAGCATTGTCACCTTGCGCTGAAATAATGGTTAAACGCACCACTTTATCAGATGCCATACTACCGGCCATGACTTTTTCACCAGGCGTACGCTCAACAGGAACCGATTCACCGGTTAATGCACTTTCATCAAAACTTGCTATAACATCAAGCACTTGACCGTCTGCGGGTAAACGCTCACCCGGCACGACTTCAATCACATCACCCGGTTTTAATTCAGCCGCTGATAATTTGGTTTTACTGCCATCAGCTAAAATAACCGTCGCTTCTTCTGGCACTAAATCCATTAATGCTTTTACACCGCTGCGTGCACGAGAAGCAGCGTAACCTTCTAGTTGCTCACCGATAAGGAACAACAAAATCACCATCGCAGCTTCTGCCGTTTCACCAAGGTATAATGCCCCGATAGCAGCAACTGACATTAATGTTTCAATCGAAAACGGTGTGCCTGATTTTGTTAGAACAACCGCTTTTTTCAATATAGGGAATAAACCGACAATTGTCGTCAGCGTAAAGGCTAATAGCCCAGCCTCAGCTGAAACGGTTTTATTTAAGACAAAAGAAATCAACATCATTAGCGTAATAATAATGACGGATAGATGTTGAATAAAAAATGATTGAGTCGGTAAATCGGCGGCTTTTGTCGCCGTAGAAACTAACGTAAAACCTGTTTGTTTAGCTTTATTTTCTATTTCAGATTTTAATGTTTGCGCATCTGCTTGTGGATTATCATGAAGATTAACAATCAATTTTTCAGTGGCAAACATCACTTTTGCCGTATCAACAGCTGTTAATGCCATAATGGCTTTTTCAAGTTTAGCGGCACAGCTAGGACAATCCATGCCTAATACTTTCCAGCTAAATGTGTTGCCGTGAGCATTATTGGTTAGAGAAGCTTCTAACTCTAATTCTTGTTGTTTACTCATGGTAGGTGCTGAACAACAGTGACCACTATGAACATGCTCACTATGATGGTGTTCATGTGTACCGTTGACATCTAAGGCATGATCATGACCATCACTATGTTTATTATCAGCAGCTTGATGATTATTTTTTACAACTGCGGTATCACCACCAGCGACATGAGCACCAGTAATGGTAAAACTTGGTTTTTTAGTGACACAATGGACAGCATCATTGGCTGATGTTGAACAACAACCACTCGCCGCGGGACCTTCAGTATCGTTATCACCATACCCTTCTGAGTCTTTATTGGTTGAACAACACTCTGAGGTGACACTTGAACAACACTCCGTCATCGCGGCAACAACAGTAACGGTCGCTTTATTAGCAACCGTTGATTTGGTTGTATGAATATGATCTTTTTTATTATGACATTGAGCACACATCATCGTTCTCCTTGAGTGCTATGAGTTTTTACTACTAATAACTATAAACCTTTGAGTTAAGACCAAGGTCAAGATAAATAGCGATAATTCACCACTTTTAAGTGATAATAATTATCATAAGCAAGTAAAGATACTCTTACACCCGCAGAGTTTAATTAGCGCAAACGTCTTAAAACTGTTGTGTTATCAATTACATCACCCCATAGGGTATAATCTAGCCCCATATCAAAAATGTATTCTGTTACTAATGTTCGCACACAGTTCACCAGCACTTCTGCATCCCATGGCTTTTCAAAATAACTTTCAATACGTGCCTGGTTGATAGCTGCAATGGTATCTTGATGAGTAGCTTGACCTGTTAATAACACCTTTTTCGTATGAATAAAGCGGCTGTCATTGGCGACTGCCGTTAATAATTCAACGCCACTTTTACCCGGCATCACATGATCTGAAATAACGACCCCAATAAACTGACCTTCAGCATCCAGTTCATCCATTAAGGCTAATGCTTCATCCGCAGACTCACAGTCTTCCAACAAAAAAGAAGGTTCAAATTGTGCTAAGTCTTTTAATACTGCACTGAGCACTTCACGTTGATCGTCAACGCAAATAATCGTAATTTTTTCCATAATAACCGTCCTTTACGTTATCGGTAATTTGATTCTAAATGTTGTGCGCTGATGATCACTTTTCACCGCAATCGTACCGCCATAGCTATTCACAATACGTTGTACTATTGCCAGCCCCAACCCTAACCCAAATGATAATCCGCCTTTTTTAGTACTAAAATTAGGATTAAAAATTTTACGTCGCGTCACTTCATCAATCATTGGGCCATTATTAGTAATAGTGACTAATAACTTATTTTTAACACTTCGAGTAACAATTTCAATTTGAGGTGCTGGCGTATGTTCCATTGCATCACAAGCATTTTTGATCAGATTAACCCACACTTGTACTAACTCAGTCACACTTGCAGTCAACGGTGGCAAAATAGCTGGACGTAATACCACTTCGACGTAACGTAAATTACTTTGCAATAGAGTCAATGACTTATGTAATGTGTCATTGATATCAATATCAGGGATACGTGCATGGTCACCGCCCCCTAATTGCTTCACCGAACGCACGATGCTAGCAGCATGTCGCGCAGCGAGTCGAATATCGCGTAAATCACGACCGCTATCCCAACAATTTAACGCAGCATCAATATCATCGAGCCAATTAACGGGTACATCGCCTTCTGGCAATGCACGAGCAAGGGTTCGAGCTTGTTCTCGAGTCAAACTGTATTGCTGTTGTAAGATTTTGGTGCGCTCACGGACTTGCGCTGAACTGATGGTTTGCCCGTGAGTGATCCCATGTCGTAAAAACGGGGTCATTTGCGGCTGATTATCCTCAACAAATAAACTTACTGCCGTTTGTATATTTTCCGTTTTACTGCTGATAACACCAATTGCATTATTAAGTTCATGCGCGATACCAGCCGCTAACTGACCTAAGGTGGTCATTTGTTCAGTGGCATAGAGTTTTTGCAGGGCTTTTTCTTTTTCTAACGCTGCAATTCCTGTTAGCATTTGGCGCGTTGCCAATTCATGTACCATGACTGGCATGAATTGTTCGGCTAATGATCCGTAATGCTCAGGTTCAACCGCTTGAGTTGATAAATCAATCCACGCAATTTCACTGTCTTTTTCAGCTACCACAGTTGTTGATGCGACTAATGTTTGCGCAAAGAAACTGTGGACGCCAAAAAACATCCCTTCTTTAACCACAAACACCTGAGCGCTCAAGCCATTTTCTTTACTTTTTAAATAGCCAGATAACTCGCCTTGTTTAACCCAATATAGACGATCGTTATAGCCTTCTTGACGTAAAACTTCAGTGCCAGCAGTAACTGCAATCGTCGTCGCAGGATCTTGAAAATAAGTGTCAATGATACGTTTTAATGCTTTAGGTTGATTCATGGCATCATCCTTTATTCAGTATTAACCGATTAGATATGACCGATTAGCTGTAAACCCCAAATCATCACAAAACTCAATGCAACACCAACCACACCAACCACTACGCCAACCCGTGCCATTTGATTACTCTCAACATGACCCGTCGCATGTGCTAATGCATTCGGTGGTGTACTTATTGGTAATGACATACCGAGGGATGCCGCAAAAGTCACCACTAAAATTAGCGTCACTTCCCCACCTAGTGGTGCTAATGACACCATTGATGTACCCAATGCCGCCATAATTGGCATTAATAAGTTAGCGGTTGCAGTATGAGACATAAAATTCGCCATCAATAAACACAACATTGCCGCACCCAATAACACCACATACGGTGAGAACGCATCAAATGGAATACTGTGCACCATTAACTTGGCTAAGCCGGTTTTATCTAACGCTAAACCAAGTGCAATACCACCCGATACTAACCATAAAACATCCCAAGATATTTTCTTAAGATCTTCTTTATTGATGATGCCGGTTAAAGAGAAAATAGCTACAGGGATCAACGCCACAGTATAAGAGTTCATACCGTGCATAGAGCCCATCAACCACAACAGAATCGTCACAGCAAAGGTTACATACACAGTAATTGCTTTTGGCGTTTTAAGAAACTTACCTTGAATGGTCAGTTCAATCGACGCTTGAGTTGCAGGATAAAGTTTATTAATCAACCACCATGCAAATACCAGTAATACCGCCACGAACGGTACGCCAAAGAACATCCACTCACCAAAGGTGATCAGGTTTTCACCAGTAAGGTATTTTAGTGCAATCGCATTGGGTGGTGTGCCAATAGGCGTACCAATACCACCAATATTCGCCGCAACGGGAATACATAATGCAAACGCTATCTTACCGGGATCTTTAGCACCAAATAACGTGATCACTGGCGCTAAAATAGACAGCATCATTGCCGTTGTCGCTGTGTTTGACATAAACATCGAGAAAATAGCAGTGATCAACATTAAACCAAACATTACATATTTAGGTTGATGCCCAAATGGTTTTAATAACACCCGTGCTAAGTTGACATCTAATCGGTATTTCGTCGCCGCCATCGCTAAGAAGAAACCACCTAAAAACAGCATAATAATAGGACTGGCAAAGGTCGCCATTATCTCGCTATAACTCATTAAGTTACCAAAATGAGGTTGCCCTTGATCAAGCCTAAATAAATACAGACTTTTATCTGACAACAATAATAACTCCAGCACAATGATCACAACTGACGTTGCATAAATAGGAATCGGCTCCATAACCCAACATAAGGCGGCTAATAAAAAAATAGCAATAACGCGCTGTTGAATTACTGTTAATCCCTCAATCGGAAAAGCGGATGCTGGTAATAACAAAATAATTAATGGGATCAGAATAGGTATGATATAGCGAAGATTTTGACGCATAGAACATTATTCCCTTAAACAATAAATACGCCATCACCTTTATTTTCCTTAAACTAAAGGTGAAGTGAAGTGGCTAAACTAACATTGGCTGCTGGTGGTCAATTACAAGAATCGCAACGCTCCCACTCAGACAAATGGTTGTCAGTATTATTATTGTCTCTGGCTATGGGTCTTTTTTCATCATCTCAGATCAATAAAATCGCTTAAATAATCGCTACTTAGGTAAAATAGCGATCATGGACCGACAAAAAAAATGTCGACTAGCTATTAGTCGACATTAATAAAGAGATAAACATCACAAAGATAATTGTCACTCAATATGACTTATTAATCTGATTTTTTCGGCGGCTTTATATTATTACTAGGTTCAATTTCAGTCGCCAACGTTTCTTCCAACACATCTTCTGTCCCCATATAGGTGCGTGAAGAACAAAATGGTGCAACGGGAACTGATGGCGTAAGAATTTCATTACTCTGCAATGGCTGTTGTTCATGAGCAAGACCCATTTTCTTAACTTGGTAAATAACCAAACTAAAACCAATAATACCAAACACCACCGAGCCCACCGCTTGTCCAACCAATACACCACTAGCTCCTGCAATATGGCCACCAATAAGAACAAATGGAATCGTACCTAACGTCGCTTTACCCATATTCAACACAGTTGACCATGTCGGACGATTGAGGTTATTAAATGCAGCATTGGCTACAAATAATGCGCCGTTAAAGATAAAAGTAATTGCAATAAAGCTACAGAATACACCCACAATTTCAGCGGCATCACCAGTAAGGCTAAACATTGCGATTAATAAGTCTTGTCCAAACCACAAGATAATCGATACAGTCACACAATACACAGCAGTAAATAGCATTGCATCACGCAATATTTGATTAATTCGATCCCAACGTTCGCCACCAAAGTTTTGTCCAATAATAGGCCCGACAGCACCTGATAGTGAAAAGACCAAAGCAAAACATACAGGCATAATACGACCAATAACAGCATATCCAGCGACAAAACTCTCACCAAACTGGGCAATATTACTGGTAACAACCGCATTACCAATCGGGGTCGCGGTATTAGTTAATATCGCTGGAAGTGCAATTTTAGCCACCGTCGGTAACGCTAATTTGAAACTGCTTAAATCAGGTTTAGCTACTAATCGATGTTTATATACCACAGCATATAAAGAAAAACACATAACAGCTAATCGCGCAAAAACAGAGGCAATTGCAGCCCCTTGCATGCCCATCGACAGACCAAAAATAAATAATGGATCCAATACTGCATTTACACCACCGCCAATTAATGTTGCGACCATAGAGCTTCGAGCATCACCCACGCCTCGCAATGCAGCGCCAGCAGACATAGAAACCGCAATCAAAGGAGCACTGGGTAATAAAATAACTAAATATTGAGTCGCGGCTTTGGCTACTGCGCCTTTAGCACCAATCAAATTCAATAATAATGGTAGCTGCCATAGCATTAGACCAACCACAATAGCACTAATTAATACTGCAAAAATCATCACGTTACTGGCCATCATTCGCGCCAACTGACGATCATTTTTACCTAAAGCACGCGATACTAACGCACCTGCCGCAATGGATGTACCGATAGAAATAGAGGTAGAAAAAAAGACTAGGGTTCCGGCAAAACCAATCGCGGCAGCAAGTTCTATTTGCCCCAACATACTAATGAAAAACATATCGAGTAAATCGACTAAAAACAATGCCATCAAACCAATAGCACCAGTACCTGACATAACAATAATATGTCGCATCGTCGAACCGGTTAAGAATTTGGCTTGATTATTGTCAGTGGTATTTTTTTTGTTCACAGCATCTCCAAACAAACATTACCATGCCATTAAAAACGCACATGATAACCAAAAATAAAGGCGCTCAAAGCGCCTCTATTATTAATAAATTCGTTGCTATCTTGATTACAATGGATGCTTAAAGCAAGCGCCAATTTGATTACTAATCGCCGTTAATACATCGCGACGCGTAATCACACCAACTAAACGACCATCATCAACAACAGGATAAATTTTCGGTTTTTGCCCTATCATGGTTTCAGCTAACGCAATGATTGTATCCTCACCAGAAACGGTCAATACATCAGTGCGCATGCACTCACTAACGGTATGGCTATCTTGGCAGTGATAACCGACTTTAAGCAATTTATGGATCATATCTTGTTCAGAGATAAAACCCACCACTTGCTTATGCTCATTAATCACAGGTCCGCCAATTTGTTTTGCCGTAAGTAGCTTATCTAATGCACCAGATAGTGGCATCGTTTCGGTAAATGTAACTGGACGAACATTCATGTAGTCTTTTACTTTTAATGATTCCATACCTTCCCCCACGTACGTTATTCTGTCGTCGTTCAGGTTTAATCCCTTGAAATCTTAATTAAAATAAACCTGTACTGATAATATTAAGTTAAGTCTAAATATTTAATTTTACTAAATATCAACCTTCATTTTTTGACATTTTCATAATAAAAAAACCTAACTCGATGATAATTATTGTTTAATTCATATAAATAAAAACGCTTGCTAAATAGCAAGCGTTTTAATCTAACTCGCGTACTACATTAAAATTAATGCAGTAATAGTGCCATCATTGCTAATGGTAATTTGGCACCTGAAGAAAACTCCAACTGATTAGCAACAATTTTCACCTCAAGCTGATAATTACCGTTTTGTTGAGTGACAATTTTTTGATTCACTAACACAGGTAATTTGGCCGCTAATAATGGCTCTTTAGCAGCTAACGCTTCTGGAATAACAATATTAACATTGCCGCTTAATTGATCAGTCACAGCAGTCAGATTGGTTGATGCATGCTCTAATCCTGGCTTAACTTTTAGTAATACTTGCGCATTCACTGTTCCCTGTGGGGTTTTAACACTTAGCTGTGATAAATCAATACTAGCACCATGAGCAATCAATAAATCTAAAGCTAACATCGCCTGCTTAATTTGCGCCGGATCTTGTGCTGCTTGTGGAGATTGTTCCATCGTCGCTAACTGACTAATCGCTTTATAATTTAGATCTTTAAGTGCTAATTTAAAGGCAATATCTTGATAATGTTGACCATCAAGTGTGGTTAATTTAGCCACTTGAATAGTGTTAGTATTGGTGACTTGTTGAGTCGCTTCAGTTGGCTTTTTCTCACCACTTGGCTGACTCAAACTGTTATCCATGGCTACATTCACCCCATCAATGGCAATAAGGTGCTGCTGATCTGCCGCAGTAAACTTTGCTTTCTCAAGACTAAACGTTTGATGTCCAATCCAAAAGTTACCTTGCATTTGGCCTTGACCTTCACCGTTAATATTATTAACAACCATGCTTTCTTTATCAGCAGTAGTGATGGTTAGTGCAGGTAAACTATAACTAAATTGACTCTTACTATTTTCAGGATCAAATTCACCCGTTACCACAAACTTATCGCTGATAGCACTACCACCTTCTTTATGGATGTAATCCATTGGGTTAACTGTCAGAGTAAAGTGGGTGGTTCCAGTAAAGCCAGAATCGGTCACCACTTGCATTGGCGCAACATTTTTACCCCAAATTTGATTCACTAATGGGGCTGCTTGTTTATCAATCACAAACTCACTGGTAGATTTGACACCGAGAAAGCCATTTTCAATATGGTGTTTTACTAGCCATACTGTTGGTAATCCTTGCTCTGCAAACTCCGCTTTTAATTGATTTTTAAGCTCAATACGAGACACAGCATTTGAGGATAAATACCCACGCTCAAAACTTTTAGTTGTGATCGACATATAAGGGCTATGATAATTTTTTACCGCTCCAGTATAAATACTCTGCCCAATTTGGCCTGTAGCGAGTGGTCCACAAGCAATGATCGCAACAGCACCTGCACCGGCAAGAATTTTTTTCAACATATTGAATCCCAAAAATAAAGTAAGTTGCAATGAACAATCTAAATCATAGCATGAACCACTAAACCACAGCAGCATAACTATAACCATTATTTTAGTGCGGCTATTTTGTCATACAAATGGTTTGCTATTTGCAACAAAGTTGTTATCGTGATCACATAATAACCGTGTATTTTGGTCAGATATTAACGTTTTATACTTAATAATGACTGAATAACAAACAGTGTTTATGGAGTGATATTATGAAAATAGCTGTTTTTAGCACCAAAGGATATGATCAAAAATCATTTGCTCATACAAATAAAAAATTCCATCAACAGCTCACTTATTTTGATTTTCAGCTCAATCATCACACTGCCAAAATGGCTGAAGGTTTTGATGCTATTTGTGCCTTTGTTAATGACGATCTTAGCGAACCTGTACTCAAAATATTAGCCGAGCAAGGGGTGAAAATTATCGCTATGCGTTGTGCTGGTTTTGATCGCGTAGATCTTGATGCAGCAAAAGCACTAAATTTACAGGTTGTTACTGTTCCGGCTTACTCACCTGAATCTATTGCAGAGCACACATTAGGGCTAATGCTTAGCCTTAATCGCCGTATTCATCGCGCTTATCAACGCACACGTGATGCAAACTTCTCTCTAGAAGGATTGACTGGTTATAACTTCCACGGTCGTACCGTCGGTGTTATTGGTACCGGTAAAATAGGTATTGCAACAATTCGTATTTTAAAAGGGCTCGGCATGAATATTCTTGCTTATGACCCTTATCCAAACCCAATTGCGATTGAATTAGGCGTGACGTATTGCACCCTTGATGAAATTTATGCACAAGCAAATGTGATCACGCTACATTGTCCAATGAGCAAAGAAAATTATCATATGCTTAACCGTAAAGCGTTTGCCAAAATGCGTCGAGGAATGATGGTGATAAATACCAGTCGCGGTGGTTTACTTAATTCAAGTGATGCAGTTGAAGCACTTAAAAGCGGTATTATTAGTGCATTAGGGGTCGATGTTTACGAAAACGAAAAAGATTTATTCTTCCAAGATAAATCTAACGACATTATTCAAGATGATGTCTTCCGTCGCTTATCATCATGCCACAACGTATTATTTACAGGTCACCAAGCCTTCTTAACCGAAGAAGCACTGGGTAGCATTGCGCAAACAACATTAGAAAACTTATCAAGCTTTGAAAAAGGTGAGTTATCTGGCAATGAACTTATAAAATAAAACGTTGAATACATATAACGTATGACAACAAAAAAGGCGCGTAATGCGCCTTTTTTAAACGTTGCTATCAGATTAATAATTAACTATTAATTTCACTAAACAGCCAATTTTTAAATGCGTTAATTTTAGGTGAGGTCTGCATATCTTTACGGCAAACCACATAGTAACTGTGCGCAGAATTCACAGTCATATCAAAAGGAGAAACTAAACGGGAATTTGCGAGTTGTTCTGCCACAAAAGATTGTCTTGCCATCGCCACTCCCATACCTGTCGCTGCCGCTTTAATCGCCAAATCAGCCCGATCAAAAGTACAACCATTATCAGGTAATTCAACCTTAAAATGTTGCGCCCAGAATTGCCACTCATCGTTACGCCCAGCCCTCGCCCATGGCGCTGCATCATGTAGCAAAAGGCAATGAATTAAATTGTCAGGCTGATGATAGAGCTGATATTTAACCGCATACTCATGACTACATACAGGAAACATACTTTCTTCAAGTAGTTTATCGACAGCTAAATTAGGGTATTCACCATTGCCAAAATAAATGGCACAGTCATAACTTTCTGTTTGAAAATCAACTAAATCATTCCGCGTTCTTAAATGAATTCGTACATTAGGGTATTTATCAATAAAAGAAGCTAAACGAGGAACTAACCATGTTTGTGCAAAAGTTGGTGGCACTGAAATTGTCAGATCGCCACTTAATTCAGCACTTTTTAAATCACGAATTTCATGAATAATATCACCGAAATTCGATGCTAAGACTTGCTTTAAACGCTGACCTTCATCAGTCAATACTAGCTTTCGATGTTGCCGAATAAATAGCTGCACATCTAATATTTCTTCAAGGTTTTTAATCTTGTGGCTGACAGCACTCTGAGTTAAACATAAGGTTTCAGCAGCACGCGTAAAACTCATATGATCAGCTGCAATCAAGAAACAATGTAATCCTGAAAGAATAGAACCTGACAATTTAGATAATTGCATAATTTAGCCATAGCAACATAATTGTTGCTAGCATAACAAAAAAATTGTTTATTCTCAGCTACATCATCTAAATAGACTTCTATTATCAGTTAGCTATAAATTTAGAGTGTTTGTTGGCGATACTCATCTAATAACTGTTGCTTATGATCTTCGCTCAATAATTGCCAATGACCACCGTGAATAGCACCTGCAAATATCCATAATAATTTATGATCTAACTCTTGGCCGTTGTGTTCACACACGCGACGAAATACATTAACAGCACCAACATTAAAAAAAGTATCAACATCCAACACCCCTGCTTTTTTTACCATTCGCTCAAGGGTTAACCGCATATTTGGTAAATCACGTAAACGACGATTTGATTCAGAAGATTTAAAATGTTTATCTCGACAAGAAAAGGCAATCGACTCTTCTACAAACTGGTTACATAATTCTTGATTGGTTAAAAATAGATTTTTAATTTCATAATAATTAACTGTTGCTGTTTTGCTTTTCTTTATATGTCTAAATTTTTCACAACCCACAGCTGTTAATTTATCATCAAGTGCATCCCCTCCACGAATATACATCGAGGTCGGTGTCACAATAGCAAACATAGCACTGTTAATAAAAACACCTGTACCACCAAACATAGATCTTTTTTCTTGAGGTCCAAATTTCGATAAGTAATTTAAATAATCATCTTTTATTGACGCCATAACTCATGCTCCAGGTATTATCCATAACAACTAAAAACACACCCAATATTTATCATCTTCAGTGTCAATGATTTGACGAGCCATTTTATGCTCATAGCAACAATAGATGATACTGTTAGCATTCGAATATGAGATTGCTCCCATATTTTTAGTCGAAAATTCATGAAACAAATTAACAATTGGCCCTTTTTTATAGTTGCTCTCAATTAAATATATCGTGCTAACCTTATTATTATTTTTTGTAAATGGCTTAAAACGACAAGGATAAACCATGAATACCATCGCATTATTACCACATAGCAAGCATATATTGCCCAAAGGACGACTTAAATTAGTTATCTCAAGAGTATGTGATATTCGAATGGTAACAGAAGCTATGACAAACAAACGTCCATTCGCACTAGGTATGATTGAGCCAAATCAAGCACCAGAGACAATTAGCCATATTCCCGCTATCGCCACAACAGTATCAATCATCGATTTTAATACCCAAGATAATGGTTTATTAGAAATAATCGTGGAAGGTATAGACACAATTTCTGTTTCAATCCTCACAATGGCCTATGACAACCTTCTGACTGCAACCTATGAGCCCTGTGCACAGTGGACACCAATTAACATCAATCATGATAGCCAACCATTAGCAGACAAGCTCAAACACTTATTTGAATCAACTCCAGAAATAACCAATATTTATCAACAAACTAGCTATGATGATGCAACTTGGGTATGCCAACGATGGTTAGAAGTATTACCGATAGACATAAAATATAAGCAATCTTTAATCCATCATCCTACCGCAAATATGACAATTAGTTTTTTATTACAACTATTGCAAAACCATCACTTAATCAATCATTAAAAATAATAACATTATTCAATAACTCAAGCGTTAACTGCGTCAAAAAAACAACAGTTGCCACTTTGTTCATTTGCCAACAATGCGTACACTGATAACACCTCTTACCACTGTAATTATTCAATGCCACATTTATCTTTTTTTTGGCTGGAACCCAATAACCACCACCATATTCGTGCTATTCAGTCGAATCTTTGTCATTCAATAAAAAAAGCAGCACGCTATAACCGATTAACCTTACCATCCATTCCTGATACGCTATTAACCCTAAATCGGTTATGTGAGCACCCTGAAACAACAGTCCATGACGTAGCTAATTTATTACTTGATGATCCGGTATTAACAGCCAATATTATTCGTACCGCAAACTCAACCCTTTTTAATCGGCGTAATATTACCTGTCATGATATTCTCACAGCAGTATCACGCTTAGGTATTTTTCGAATTAGAGATATCATTACAGCTCAAACTATATATTCATTAAAAAATACCACCATTGAAAACATTGAATGTAACCAATTACTTAAAAATAGCGCTTTTCACTCACGTCAATTTGCGGCAACAATGGCACTTATTTGTCAAAGAATGCATAGCCACAGTAATAAGCCATTAAAACTTGAACCAGAAAAAGCATTATTAGCTGGTCTACTCGCTGATATTGGTTTATTTGGACTGATTAACGAATATGCGAATTTTATTAAACAAGGTAATTATTTAGATTTTAATATCGCTAAATATATTTTTCAGGATAACTGTGCATTGGCCAGTAAAATAGTACTGACACAATGGGGGTTTGATAATGACTATATTTCAGTTGCAACCAATCCAATCACCACTAATCATGATAGTGAAATGAGCTATTTAACTATTGCCCGTATGGCACATCACTTCCTATTATTTAAAGCCAACGATGCCGCCATCAATGAGCATGAAGTGGAATTAGATCTCGCAGGTGCGGAAGTAATGTATGAATTAACAAATATGTCACAATTTGAATTTGATGATCAGTTAAAACAAATTATTAATAGCTGCGGTATCTAATACTCTCGCCAGTTTTTGAATGAGATCTCTACGTTCGTCTAATACATTGATTAGACGATTCGTATTGACACATATGTATACACTTTTCGACGCTTTTCCTTCCACTGTTCTCCATTGATATCTATATTCTTTCTACTGCTTTATGTTATATTCGCCACAATTTCGACGCTTAATCTTTAAGCATTTATTACGATGTTGTTACCACAGCATTTTTAAAGATATTAACGATGTCACTTTCAACGCAGTTTTATACATATAGGGATAAGTATGTTATCGGGAATTCTGCTGATTTTTCTACCATTGGTACTGGGATATTTAATCCCAATAAAAAAAACCAATATCCTTGAGTTTATTAATACCCAAACCAGCCGTTTAGTATTAGTGATCTTAGCTTTAATGGGATTAAGTTTGGCAGGACTTGATAATCTTAGTCAGAATTTAGGTCAAATCTTATTATATACCTTCACTTTTTTTATCTCTATTTCGGTATGTAACCTGCTCGCATTACCTTGGCTGGATCGGTTATGGCCAACGCCAACCTCGCATGTACAGCGTAAATTACCACTTATAAAAATGGGGTTGGAATCAGCTAAATTAGTGGTTGTGGTAGCACTTGGGTTAGTCGTCGGCTTACTGCTCAATGTCGATCTATCGTGGGTAGAACAAGCCAGTGAGAACATTTTACTATTGCTACTGTTTTTTATTGGTATTCAACTGCGCAATAGCGGCATGACCCTCAAACAAATCATACTCAATAAGAAAGGGGTTATTATTGCTGCGGTGATCTTAGTAACATCATTATTAGGCGGTGTTATTGCGGCGTTACTGCTCGATATTCCAATTAATAACGGCTTAGCTATGGCATCTGGGTTTGGGTGGTATTCATTGGCTGGCATTCTTATTGGTGATGGCTTAGGCAGTGTTTATGGTGGGGCTGCATTCTTAAATGAATTACTACGTGAAATACTGGCACTGATCATGATCCCATTATTAATTAACCGTTATCCAAACACTGCGATTGGTTATGCTGGCGCGACCGCGATGGACTTTACCTTACCGGTTATTCAAAGCTGTGGCGGGATCCGCTGTGTACCCATAGCAATTGTCAGTGGCTTTATTTTAAGTTTATTAGTACCGGTTTTAATTCTGTTCTTTATCTCTTTATAAACCGACTCTCGGTGTTGATAATAGCCAGACTCGTGCTGGCTTTTTTCTACCACAGGCATCATCAGATCAAAAAAAACCGCAGCACTTCATAATATGAAATAGCTGCGGTTTATATACCTATCACCAAGGTTAAGTACGCATTAAATCAACTTTCAACAACCGTTGTATGGTTGGTACGATCATGCATCGGTGGATTTGAAAAAGCTAAATATTGAGCACCACAATAAAGTGGATATAACCCCAACGTTGCGACACAAAGGTAAATTTTATTAAACTCACGCTTTAAGTAACGTTGCTTCGTCAATGGCTTATCATCTGTCGAAACCACCTGCACACTCAGTAGATAACGTGATAATGACGTGCCTAATAAGCGGTAACAGATCCATTGATAACCCATAAAGACACCAATAAATAACAACATTAAACCAATAAACAACAGCAATAATGCCGGTAAAGCGATGCTATCGTTTAACGAAAGCGTCATTCCTGTACCCTTTGAAATATAAGCAATTACTCCAAGGTAGATGTCGCGACCAACCATCGCGAACATCTGAACAATTGCCATATCAATCATGAAGGTACCGATGCGCCGGTATTTCAATGTAAAGCCCATTCGCGTTCTTACTTACCTAGTTTAGCGTTAATCTGTGCTTTAAAGCCTGCAGCTTGTGCACCGTAGATAGCTTGAATACCTGTATTACCGATTTTCACTAAACCTTTCGCACCTAAATGCTCAGTCCAGAATTGGTTGTCTTTTACTAAATCACCATCTTTAACAGTGATACGTAAACGAGTGATACATGCATCTACATCAACGATATTGTCTTTACCACCAAGAGCTTCAATCATCTCATCAGCTTGAGAGTCATTTGTACCTGCAGCTTTTGATGCGTGGTAATCTTGCTTGCGAACAACAGCAACCGCACTCCCCTTACGACCAGGCGTTTTCACGTCGTACTTCAAAATGAACCAACGGAACAAGAAGAAGTATACCGGACCGTAAATCAGACCTAGTAATGGAATGTAGTACCAATGGTTCTCAGTACCCGTTAGACCAGGCAACATACCAAACAATGAGAAGTCAATGAAACCACCACTGAATGTCATACCGACTTTCACGTTAAGTAAATCCATTAGCATGAATGATAGACCTGCTAGTGGTACGTGAATGAAGTAGTAAAGAGGTGCAGACAGGAACAAGAATGTGAATTCAATTGGTTCAGTGATACCGGTTAAGAACGCTGTTAGTGCAACAGAGAATAATAGACCACCAACAGCTTTCTTATTTTCTTTATCAGCAACAGTGTACATCGCGTAAGCCGCAGCAGGTAGACCAAACATCATGAATGGGAATTTACCGCTCATGAAGTTAGTTGAAGAGAATTGAGAGTAATCACCGTTCGCTAACGAGCCAAAGAAGATGTTTTGAGTACCTTTAAATACATGGCCTGCGATTTCAGCAGTACCACCAATTTCTGTCTGCCATAATGGAAGATAGAATACGTGGTGTAAACCAACAGGAATCAATGCACGCTCGATAATACCGAAAATGAATGATGCAATGTAACCGTGACCTGAAGCAGTCATTTCACCAAGTGTTGCACCGATAGAACCAAATGCAGCACCGATGTATGGCCAAATAAATACTAACGCAATACCGTAGAATAATGCCGAGAATGCACTAATGATAGGTACAAAACGTGCGCCACCGAAGAAGCCTAGGAATTCAGGTAACTTAATGTCATGGTATTTGTTATGCAGAATAACAGTAATACCACCAGCAATAAGACCACCAAATACACCCATACTCAGTGTATTTTGAATACCCAATACATCAGCAAGTACACCAGCGTAGTGGTTGCCCATTAGCACAACAGTGTTGTTGGTAGTATCAACCATACCCGCAACAGTCAGTGTTTTAGCAATAGCAACGTTCATTACTAGGTATGCAATCGTCGCAGCCAGTGCTGCAGCACCTTTCTCTGCACGTGCAAAACCAATAGCAATCGCAAGTGCGAACATTAATGGTAAGTTTGCGAAGACGATACCGCCAGCTGCGGTCATAACCTGTAGGAAACTATTTAAAAGTGTTCCGTCTTGCAAAATACCAATTTGGTACGCATCAATCATACTTTGGTTAGTAAAACTACCACCAAGCCCTAGCATAATACCAGCGGCTGGTAGCAAGGCTATCGGTAGCATTACCGCTTGAGATAACTTACTGAAAAAGGCTTTCATTACCTTCTCTCCTTGAGATGAACTCTAAACTTGTCGATGAAATAAATATCAGACTCTATTGGGTCTTATTTCTAAATCATTTTCCAAAAACAAATAAGCATTTGCTGAACACTTTCGCGGTTAGAGACCAGCTCCAATTACCAACGGTAATTGCGTTAGTGAACATTGTTTGCTCCTGAGTATATTAAATTAAAATAAGACTCAGCATTAGCGACATACCCCCGTAGTCATTTTGCTAATCCTGTTTTATGTCTATTTCGAGCATTAGTATAAAATGCGGCGGATAATATAACTTGATGGCTGTCAAAGTTACAAATAAGTAATTATTTATAGTTTCAATTTATAATGCAGATCACAATGAAACAATTAGGCTTTATTTTAAATAAAAACACATAATCGATTGATAAATAACAAGAAAAAACACACCAACAGGCTAATTAAAACAATTTAAATCCTCTCTAATAAGTAACCTTTGTAACCTATGTAACATCAATAATAAGTAACAATTGTTAATTGATTGTAATATAAGATTGGAATTTAACTTTTTATATAATCATTCCAGCCGTCTCGCTTGTAATTTATAAATTATAAGAGACAACCACGTCCGACTTTATTTTAAACTCAACAAAGTAATCATTAATCTTTTTATAACCACCTCAGCCAATATAGATGGTTATTAATCCCTTGGTCATTGTTGATATATTATTTTTTACACATAAAAAAAATCCCGCAATTTTCATCACGGGATTTTTGAATTAATGAATAAAAATAAACTTATTCTTTATGCTCTGCTTTTTCTTCTGCTGTTCGGTAATCAAACAGAACAATCAGTACCATTGGCACAACAAAAGCAACCGCGATTGATACTGCGTAAATCCACATTGGATGGAACACAGGGATCGTTAGTAGTGACGTAAATGCAAACGCTTGAGTTTTAACACTACCGTACATTGAGCTAAGAACAGCTAGCGTTACACCACCCGCTAGACAGCCAGCAAGTAAGCGTGGGTAAACTTTCTTAAAGCGTAAATGAATACCGTATAGTGATGGCTCTGAAATACCACCAAATAGACCAGCGGCTAACGCACCAGAAGCAGTTTGACGCATTGTTGCATCTTTTTCACGCAGTGAAATTAGCAATACACCTGCTGTTGCACCGAAACAAGCGAAGTTCCACACACCCATAGGGCCTTGAATGAAGTCGTAACCTAACGTTTGAATGTTCATTAACATTAGTGCGTTTAGCGGCCAGTGTAGACCCAATGGAACAAGGAATGGGTACAGTAATGGGATTAAAATCGCAAACACAAACGGCGCGTGCGTATTTAACCAAGCTAAACCAAGACCTAAATAAGTACCAATCCATACACCTAGTGGACCAATCAAGAACGCTGTTAGCGGAATCATGATGATTAAAGAAAGGAATGGTACAAATACCATGTGTAGGTTATCAGGAATAATTTTCTTTAAGAAACGATATACCAGCGCTAATACAGCAACCATGATCAACGGTACGAATACGTTACCAGAGTAATCATTAAGCTGCATTGGTAAACCAAACACGTGAGCAACGTGAGAGACAGTACCTAACGTTGCATCTTTAATTGACGTTGTAGATGCTAGCGACGTTAGCTTTTGGAAATCAGGCGTCATTAACGCACCCATGATCGCCGCACCTAACCAAGGGTCAACCTTAAGTTTTTTCGATGCGTTGTAAGCAACCATGATAGGCAGGAAGTAGAATACAGAATGCCACATTGAATCGACAAAGACCCAACCTGCAGACTTATCACCACGGAAATCAACAATGTGTAACGCATCGAGTACTGCACATAATGCAATAATTAATGATGCACCAAGTAAAATACCTAAAATGGGACGGAACGAATCTGAAAGGTATTCAAAGAAACCATCAACCCAAGCAACTTTACCTCGAACACCACTTGAACGTAGTGAGGCTTTTACATCATCATTTGATGCCGCAGCTTTAGTTTCAGTTTTAGTGTTATCAACACTACCACTTGCTTTGCTCTCTTCAAGTAACAGTTGCAGTGCACTATGCATCGTCGCAACACCGCCACCAACAACAATTTGGTAGCGCTCGCCACTTTGAGGAACACAACCCATTACTTCAGGAATAGCATCTAATGCGGCTTTATCTACAATTGAGTTATCGTTTAATTCAAAACGTAAACGCGTTGCACAGCACGTCAGAAACTTAATGTTACCAGCACCGCCAATCCCTTCGAGGATCTTCGCCGCTGAAGATTGAATATCTTTCGACATGATTTTTACCTTTTATATTCAAACAAATACCAGTGAATGTAATAATCGAGCACTAGTACATACGTAATAAGTTATTAATTTAATTAGCTTAACATGGGATTTATATAACGTGAGCGTCTACTTTAATAAATCTAATTTGAGCTGGTTTTAATAATAAATTGATTAAAACATTCCTCACAGATATATCCCCCGATAGCATATTGCTCGTTTTTGACCGATTTTTCCAGAATATACTTAAATAACATGCAAAATATAGAACATTGATCACATAGAACCAACTACGAGCCGTAAATTACTGATAATAAAAACAAAAAAATGTAATTATAATAAAACTTTTATTACAGAAACGAAACGTAAGTAACACAATGTAACTCAAAAACACGCATTAATAATACAATTTAGACTACAGCCTAATATTTAACCTAGTTAAAACATCAAATGCTATTTTCTTATTAGTGAGAATCGTAAATACAACTATCGACCACGTTTAAAAAACAATCAAACTGCTGGGTTTATATTAGTTTAAATAACCAATATTAATTCGCTAATGGTTATAAATATAAAAAGTCGGTCACTTATCTAATTATAATTTTATAAATAAACACGTAGCCATATCTCATCTAATGTTAGTAATAAAAAAAGAGAAGCCGAAGCTTCTCTTTAATGTCAGACTAAAACTGTGTCTTACTGTTTCGCTAATGAAAACAGAGTAAAGAAGTTTTTAGTTGTTGCTTGCTCAACTTCTTCAACAGAAACACCTTTTAGTAATGCAATGTATTGCGCTACTTCACGAGTATAAGCGGGTTGGTTTTGCTTACCACGGTAAGGGATTGGCGCTAAGAATGGTGAATCAGTTTCAACCAATAACCGATCTAACGGTAATTGACTCACTACGTTCTTCAGATCGCTGGCTGTATTGAAGGTGACAATACCAGAGATTGAAATATAGAAGCCTAGCTCAATCGCCGCTAATGCCATATCCAAGTCTTCAGTAAAGCAGTGCAACACACCACCGCACTTCTCTGCGCCTTCTTCACGTAAAATACGCATCGTGTCTTCACGCGCCATACGAGTATGAATAATTAGTGGCTTATTTAATTCAACTGCCACTCGCACTTGCTCACGGAACAGTTTTTGCTGTAATTCAGCTGTTTCTGGCTGGTAGTGGTAATCAAGCCCTGTCTCACCAATCGCAACCACTTTTTCATGACTAGCGTAGGCTTTAAATTGCTCAGACTCATAACCAGATTCAACATCTAATGGGTGAATACCACATGATGCAAACACGTTATCGTAAGGTGCAATTAATTCCATCATTTTAGGAAAGGCGGCTAATGTAACCCCTACTGACAGAAAATATTCAACGCCACGTTCCTTGGCCTTATTTAATACATCATCAATCCCTGTATGTAATTTGTCATAATCAAGTTTATCAAGATGACAATGTGAATCGACTAACACAGGCTTTCCTCTTAATTTATTCTATTACTTCATTTTATAATACGGGTAATACGCGGTTATCGAAAAAGTTACTGAGCAGTGCTACTGACCAATAAATCCAGTTAACCATTCAACCACTAACAACTCAATATTAAGCCCAGTATGCTTGGCTAATTGACGATGTAAGTTATTAATATTACGTACTTGTTCTAATAATAATGCTGTTGGTATAGTGGTCGCAATCGCTTCTACCGCGGCTAATGACTCTTGATGAACAAGATATTCGGTTGCCCCTTGTTGCCATTTTAAGCTATCAACTAGCAAATAACTCAACAATTGCAGGGTAACAATACCATCAGCACTGCACATCGCCGCCACATCATAAATACCAATATGCGGCGGCTGCACAAACTCAGTAAACGCTTTTACTAAGTTACCATAGCGAATGTCTAACCCACTTTCGATAAAAGCTAAAGTTGCTAATGGCGCACCATTATTAAGTCGCACACTTTCTAATAAAATAGACTGATGCAGCTGACTTTCAACCCAACTTTTGACATTTTTTTCGTCGGGTGGATTTAAACGCCATTTATTACAACGACTGACAATGGTCGGTAATAACCGATCAAGGCTTTGCGCGGTGAGAATAAATTGACACCCCGCAGGTGGCTCTTCAAGAGTTTTTAATATCGCATTTGCCCCAGCTTCACCTAATGCATCCGCTTGTTCAATTAAAATCACTCGTTGACCATTAAGGTGTGAAGTTTCTGTTGCCCAACGATTACATTGTCGAACCGCATCGACACCAATTTGTTTACCATCTTGCTCGGGCTTAATAACATGAAAGTCGGGATGGCTTTCTGCTTCAAACAATTTACAGCTATGGCAAACATCACAAGCTTCACTGTCTGAATTTTGACAGAGTACGGTTTTGGATAATTGTCGGGCTAATACGCCACGCCCACTGCCCTTTGCCGCTAATAACAAAATAGCATGGTGTAAACGTCGTTGCTCAAGCAACTGCTGCCAGTTGTGCCACAAAGTTTGTTGCCATGGATAGATCATTATTATTGTTGCTCCAACCAAGTCTGTAATGCTTGAGTTAAATCGGTAGTGACTTGTTCTAACGTTTGACTCGCATCAATGATAATCACATTGGGCTGATTGGTGCATAACGCTAAAAATCGCTCACGGGCACGCTCAAAAAAAGCAATATCCATTTGTTCGATACGATCTAACTCACCACGCCCACGAGCACGTTGTAAGCCTAGGACTGGATCAATATCCATATAGATAGTTAAATCCGGACGAAAATCACCTAAAACCGTATCACGTAGATTTTCCATCAATGCGCGATCAAAACCACGACCGCCACCTTGGTAAGCCTGTGATGACATGTCATGACGATCACCGACCACCCAGCGTCCTTGGGCAAGTGCTGGCTTAATGACGTTATCAACCAATTGAATGCGCGCAGCATACAGCAGTAACAATTCTGCCATATCCGTTAGCGGCTCATCAGGATGGCCTTGCTTAACCAAAGCACGCATTTGTTCAGCTAGTGGCGTACCACCTGGTTCACGGGTTGATTGTGGGTTTTCAATACCATGCTTTGCTAATGTTGTAATAACTTGGGCAATAGCTGTACTTTTACCTGCCCCTTCAAGGCCTTCAATAACAATAAATTTACCGATCATTTCTGTGTTCTTAATATTTTAAGGTAAGCACGAACCGCACGATTGTGCTCGACTAACGTAGTTGAAAATTTGTGGCCGCCTTTGCCATCGGCGACAAAATAATAATAATCACTGTTATCAGGATCAACCGCTGCCATGATAGAGGCTTTATTTGGCATCGCTATCGGCGTTGGCGGTAAACCGCGCATAGTATAAGTGTTATAAGCTGTTGGCGTACGCAGATCTTTTTTAGTGATATTGCCATCATACTTATCACCCATTCCATAGATAACCGTAGGATCTGTTTGTAATGGCATGTTTGCACGTAAACGATTCATAAACACCGATGCCACTAAACCACGCTCACTTGCCACTGCGGTTTCTTTTTCAATGATCGATGCCATGATCAATGCTTGATAAGGGGTCTTTAGTGGTAGATCTTTTTGACGCTGCTGCCAAGCAAGATCTAACTCTTTCATCATTGCTGCATGCGCACGTTTTAAAATACTAATATCGCTGGTACCTGCGGTAAAATGATAAGTATTAGGCAGGAAATAGCCTTCAATTTTATCATTATCAATCCCAACCGCTTGGCTAATTTGCTGCTGAGTCATGTCATCAGTAGTATGAGTTAAATGCGGATCAGCTTGTAGCAACTGACGCCATTCGCTAAAACGTTCGCCATCAACCAAGGTAATCGCATATTGATATTCTTTGCCTTCGGTGATCATGGTTAACACCGCATGCAATGTTTGTTGCGGCTCTATCGCATAAGTACCCGCTTTAATATCGGTTAAACTCGGCTCTAAATAGCCAACCCATCGCAACAATGGCGATTCTGTAATGATTTTTGCATCACTTAGCTGGGTTAATAAGCCACGAAAAGACGTACCCGATTTCACGGTAATAAACGTTTGTTGTTCGATCTGCACCGGTTTATCAATCGCTGATTGGAGTTGAAAAAAGCCCCAACCTGCCGCACTTGCCGTTAACAAGCCCAGAATGAAAACCACAAGCATCAACTTCTTTAGCACGAATGTAACCTCTTCCATAGTGTTTTAAACATTGTACGTTGACAATATTGTGTTGTTTGTATTTGATTAACAGGGACTAATGCCATCAGTGAGTTGGTTATAAATACCTCATCGGCGGCCAACACAGCATCAACACCGAAATCCCCCACTTGATAGTCATAATTGAGCTCATCAAGCATATTCAGCACTTGCTGGCGCATCACTCCTGCAACACCTGTCCGCTGTAGGGCTGGAGTATATACAGTATTACCATGACGCCAAAACAGATTTGCGACAGTGGTTTCAATTACGCGATCATCTCCATCAAGTACAATCGCATCGACCCAACCTGCAGTTTCAACTTCTTGCTTCAATAATACTTGTTCTAAGCGATTAAGATGTTTCATACCGGCAAGCATGGGGCTATTTCCCATTCGTTGCTGGCACACACCTAATGTAATCCCTTGTTGTTGCCATTGCTGATAATGCAATGGCCATTCAAAATCAGTGATAACCACTTGGGTATCGTGACAACCAAGCGGGTTATAGCCTCGACCACCACTACCGCGACTGATGAGTATTTTAATACCGCCTTTATCAGGGTATTTCAAGGCTAATGCCGCAATTTGGCTATATATCTGCTGCCAATTTGGTGCCGCAATTGCTAGTCGTTGTAAACTCAATTCTAAGCGAGCTAAATGCAATGACCACAACTGAACGCATTGCTGCTCAACCAATATCGTTGTAAAACAACCATCGCCGTATTGAGTTGCTCTATCTGTGATAGCAAGTGTTTGTTGCTCACAACCATTGACTAACGCCATCGAAGATCCTTTTTCACAGCTAAAAAAATAGCCTGATATCGAAATATCAGGCCATCTAATCATATCAGGTTATGACGATTATTGCTCAATAGGCAACAATCAAATTAGATCTTCTTAAACAATAACGAACCGTTAGTGCCGCCAAAACCGAATGAATTACATAATGCATATTCTAGGTTCGCTTGACGTGCTTCACCTGGAACATAATCAAGATCACAACCTTCACCTGGGTTATCCAAGTTAATTGTTGGTGGTACAACTTGATCAACCAAGCTTAGAATCGTAATGATTGATTCAACTGAACCAGCAGCACCTAATAAGTGACCTGTCATTGACTTAGTAGACGAAACCATTACGTTATCAACCGCACTACCCATCGCGCGCTTGATGCCTAATGTTTCAGCTACATCACCCGCAGGTGTTGATGTACCGTGTGCATTAATATAACCAATTTGGTCTGCGTTAATGCCAGCATCACGAATACATGCTTCCATTGCCAATGCGCCACCTGAGCCATCAGCACTTGGCGAGGTCATGTGGTAAGCATCGCCACTCATACCAAAACCAACTAGCTCTGCGTAGATTTTCGCACCACGTGCTTTCGCGTGCTCATACTCTTCTAGTACGATCACACCTGCGCCATCACCTAACACGAAACCATCGCGATCTTTGTCCCATGGACGAGAAGCCGCTTGAGGATCATCGTTGCGTGTCGATAACGCTTTAGCAGCAGCAAAACCACCCATGCCTAGTTCTGTTGATGCTTTTTCTGCACCACCCGCTAGCATAGCGTCAGCATCGCCGTATGCAATCATACGTGCAGCATGGCCAATGTTATGAAGACCTGTCGTACACGCTGTAGAAATAGCGATATTTGGACCACGTAGGCCGTACATGATAGACATGTGGCCAGCGATCATATTAACAATTGTTGATGGAACAAAGAACGGACTAATTTTACGTGGTCCTTTGTCAATCAATGTTTGATGACCAGCTTCAATTAAACCTAGGCCACCAATACCAGAACCGATAGCAACACCAATACGTGGTGCATTTTCTTCTGTAACTTCAATACCAGAATCTTTGAACGCTTGTACGCCAGCTGCAACGCCATATTGGATAAATAAATCCATTTTGCGTGCATCTTTCTTAGACATGTAATCTTCACAATTGAAGTCTTTGATCATTCCGGCAAATTGAGTAGCAAATGCGCTTGCATCAAAATGTTGGATGGTACTGATACCACTAGTGCCAGACTGTAAAGCTTTCCAAGAAGATTCAACAGAATTACCAACCGGGGTAAGCATACCCATGCCAGTTACAACTACACGACGCTTAGACACGATTAATTTCTCCGGGAATTGAGGATAAAACGGGAACTGAAAAAAAACAGGCGGTCATAATGACCGCCTGGAGATATTCATTTTTTATATTACTGTGCGCTGTTTACGTAGTCGATTGCAGCTTGAACAGTAGTAATTTTTTCAGCTTCTTCGTCAGGGATTTCTGTATCGAATTCTTCTTCAAGAGCCATTACTAGTTCAACTGTATCTAGTGAATCAGCACCTAGATCGTCAACGAAAGATGCTTCGTTCTTAACTTCTGCTTCGTCTACGCCTAGTTGCTCAACGATGATTTTTTTTACGCGTTCTTCGATGTTGCTCATACTAATATATTTCCTTTAACAAGAATTCGCTAATGCGATTTGTTGTAGTTTATTCATTACAGCAAAAGTTGCAACACTCATAATGCTGGTCAAACCACGATTTAACCAGAAAAATAGTTCAATTTGACTTGAATCATGAAGTATTGCAAAGAATTTGCTTAAATCATATACATGCCGCCGTTAACGTGCAATGTTTCGCCTGTTATATAAGCAGCGTCATCAGAGGCTAAAAAAGCAACAGCCGCTGCAATTTCACGCGGATCGCCTAAACGACCAGCAGGAACATTTGCTAACGTTGCTGCGCGTTGATCATCATTTAACGCTTTTGTCATATCAGTTTCAATGAAACCTGGCGCAACAGCGTTAACAGTGATGCCACGAGAAGCAACTTCACGTGCCATTGATTTGGTAAAACCTAATAGACCAGCTTTTGCTGCTGCGTAATTGGTTTGACCCGCATTACCCATCGTACCAACCACAGAACCAATGCTAATGATGCGACCATTACGCTTTTTCATCATAGCACGCAGTACCGCTTTAGATAGACGGAAAACAGACGTTAGGTTGGTATCCATGATATCTTGCCATTCGTCATCTTTCATACGCATTAGTAGATTATCACGAGTAATACCGGCGTTATTTACTAGAATATCAATATCGCCATATTGTTCTTTAATTTGCTTTAATGTTGTCTCAATTGACTCTGGTGAAGTTACGTTTAACGCAAAACCTTTACCGTGATCGCCAAGATACGCACTAATAGCATCAGCACCGCTTTCTGATGTTGCAGTACCAATAACTGTTGCACCGCGCTCAACTAAAATGTCGGCAATAGCACGACCAATACCGCGGCTCGCACCTGTAACTAGTGCAATTTTACCTTCCAGGCTCATTGTAAATCCTCTTTAAAGCTTAATTACTTCGCCAATGCTGCAGTTAATGATGCAGCATCATTTACTGCTGCGCCGCCAAGTGCACGATCAATACGTTTAGTTAGACCCGTTAATACTTTACCCGGTCCCATTTCTAGCAACTCTTCAATGCCTTCAGATGCCATACGTTCTACAGACTCAGTCCAACGTACTGGGCTATATAGCTGTTTAACCAATGCCAATTTAATTGCAACAGGATCAGTTTCAGTCGCTACATCAGCATTATTAATCACAGGGATTGTCGGCGCATTAAATGCTAAACCTTCTAATGCAATCGCTAGTTTGTCTGCCGCTGGCTTCATTAATGCACAATGTGAAGGTACTGATACTGGCAATGGTAATGCACGCTTAGCACCAGCTTCTTTACATAATACGTTAGCACGTTCTACCGCTTCTTTGTTACCCGCAATCACAACTTGACCTGGCGAGTTAAAGTTAACCGGTGAACATACTTGATCTTCAGCCGCTTGTGCACATGCTGCTGCAATCGCATCGTTATCAAGACCAATAATTGCAGACATAGCGCCTACACCAGCAGGCACGGCTTCTTGCATTAGCTTACCGCGTAATTCAACTAACTTAACCGCAGCTTGGAAATCAATCACACCTGCACATACTAGCGCAGAGTACTCGCCTAAGCTGTGTCCAGCTAAAACAGCAGGCTGTTCACCGCCCTGTTGTTGCCATACACGCCAAATTGCCACAGATGCTGTTAATAATGCCGGCTGTGTGCGTTGAGTTTGGTTTAAATCTTCAGCTGGACCATTTTGTACTAATGCCCATAGGTCGTAACCTAACGCATCAGAGGCTTCAGCAAACGTCTGCTTAACCACATCAAATTGCTCTGCTAAATCAGCAAGCATGCCAACAGTTTGAGAACCCTGTCCAGGGAAAACAATCGCGAACTTAGACATTTGAGAATCCTTATTCTTTATATACTGATCGTTCAGTAAAATTAATAGCTAATAAGACAGCGTTTACTATATTCAACCTTCTGCCTTATCGCAAAATTCTTTTAGCGACGCAAACTTAACCCATTCGAGTTTAGTTTAAAATTTCACCAGTGCTGAGCCCCAAGTGAAACCACCACCAAACGCTTCTAATAATAGCGTTTGACCGCGTTGAATACGGCCATCGCGTACTGCTTCATCTAACGCAGTCGGTACTGTTGCCGCTGAAGTGTTGCCATGGCGATCAAGCGTCACAACTACTTGATCCATAGACATTGATAGCTTTTTCGCTGTCGCTGAAATAATACGCATATTTGCTTGATGTGGCACTAACCAATCAAGCTCAGATTTATCCATATTATTTTCAGCAAGAGTGCTTTTTACTAGGTTCGATAACTGGGTTACCGCCACTTTAAACACTTCATTACCTGCCATGTAAAGCCATGTGTTAGCGTCAAAATCTTTACCGTGTTCTGGCACAGCAAGACTTAATAAACCGCCAAAATGACCATCAGCATACAGATGTGTTGAAATGATCCCAGGCTCTTCACTAGCGCCAATAACGACCGCACCGGCTGCATCACCAAATAGGATAACCGTTGAACGATCTTGTGGATCACAACAATGAGACAGTGCATCAGAGCCAATCACGAGTACGTTTTTCGCCATACCTGTTTTAATATGCTGATCAGCAACACTTAATGCATACACAAAGCCAGTACATGCCGCTGATAAATCAAACGCAGGACAACCTTTTATGTCTAACATTCCTTGCACTTGGCAAGCAGCAGAGGGAAATGAATGGCTTGCGCTAGAAGTCGCAACAATAATCAGATCGATATCTTCTTTATTGATACCTGCCATCTCTATTGCATTTAATGACGCTTGGTAGCCCATAACGGCAACAGTTTCATCTTTAGATGCAATACGACGCTCACGAATACCTGTACGCGCAACGATCCACTCATCACTTGTTTCTACCATTTTTTCTAAGTCCGCATTTGAGCGTACTTGTTGTGGCAGGTAGCTGCCAGTTCCTAGAATTTTGCTATACATGAAGACTAATAATGCCTCTCTAGTAAGACCTCTTCCAGACGGTCACTGATTTTCATCGGTATTTGGCGTTTAATCTCATAAACCGCTTGGCTTATGGCATTCTCCAAAGCTGTGGTGTCAGCACTTCCGTGGCTTTTCACTACTATACCGCGTAATCCTAACAGACTTGCGCCATTATACTGGTCGGGGTTCAATTGTTGTAAGCTATTAAACAGCTCACGAAACAGCCATTTAGCGATCAATCGCTTAAATGGATTACGACCAATATTACGCTTAATACAATCAATGAATAGGTTAGCAACCCCTTCACTGGTTTTTAAACTCACATTACCGACAAAACCGTCACATACAATCACATCTGCTTTATCTGAATACAATTGGTGACCTTCAATATAACCAATGTAATTAATATCAGCTGATTGAGTCAACATTTCAGCACAACGCTTAACCAGATCGTTGCCTTTAATCGATTCTTCACCAATATTGAGTAATGCGACTCGAGGTGCTGTACCTAATGTTTGTTCAGCAACGACCGACCCCATAACGGCAAATTGAAATAAAGTATCAGCGTCACAGGAAACATTGGCACCCAAATCTAATAACCAAGTATGGTTAGCCTGACGATTAGGAATCTCTGAAATTAAAGCAGGACGTTCAACACCGGGAAGTTGTTTCAGCACATAGCGAGATAACGCCATCAGCGCGCCAGTATTACCAGCACTAACACAGGCATCTGCATCACCTGCTGCAACGGCTTCTAATGCCATTCGCATCGAAGAACCTTTGCTATGACGTAATGCTTGAGATGGACGTGTTTCGTTGGCTATAACGTTATCGCAATGGACGATTGATAGCCGAGGATGATTGAGCTTATTTAGAAGAGTAAGTTGCGCAGTGATAGCACTTATATCACCAAAAAGAATGAGTTTGAGCTCAGGCGAATGCAACAGTGCCTGCACGGCGGCAGGCACTGTTACTTGAGGACCGAAATCCCCGCCCATTGCATCAAGTGCAACGGTAAGACCCATCAAGGTTCAACCTTACTTGTTGATAACCTTACGGCCACGGTAGAAACCGTCAGCTGTCACGTGGTGACGTAGGTGAGTTTCACCTGATGCTGAATCTACAGATACTGCTGCTGTAGTTAGTGCATCATGTGAACGACGCATACCACGTGCTGCACGTGATTTTTTGCTCTTTTGTACGGCCATTAACCCTACTCCTGTTAAATTTAACTTTTAAGATTTTTCAATACTGCAAACGGATTCGGACGCTCATCAGCAACGGGAATATCACCAAAAGACAAGTTATGTGTGCCGATCTTACAATCGTCATCATCATGTCTTGCTACTTGCGGTAACTCTAACATCAATTCATCTTCGATGATTTCAATTAGATTAATATCACCATTTTCGTCGACAATTGTCGGCTCATAGGCTTCCGGTAACTTGTCAATAGCCTCTTCATCACGAACCGGACTATAACAGAATTCAACACTAATTGTGTGTGGAAATTCTTCCTGGCATCTCTGACAGGTCAACATCACATCTACACTTGCGTTTCCGCGCATGAAAGGAATACGACGTTGGTCAAGGTCGAAAGACAAGTTGACGTTTGCATCACTTATTACGCTCTGGGTTGAACCAGCTAAACGAGACAGAAGATCCGCTTTGATGATGCCATCATAGTCGAGTCTTTTCTGTGCAGTGCGTACTGGATCTACCTTTAGCGGCAATTTTACCTTTTGCATAGGGCGCGAATATTAGCCTTATAGTCTGGTTGAGTCAAAGGAAATGTGCCTGAATTAACGGCTTTTGAGTAATTCTCATGCTGCCATGAAAATTCATTCCCTCTCCTCATTAAAAAGTTTTTATTTCTCCGTCACTCAATCACTTGATGATTGCTGATAAAATGACAAGAGATCACTTAATCATCGTTTAAATGATAGCCAATAATGGTTCTATTTAAATTAAAATCAATGATTGCCGCTTATAATACCATTGTGCTGTAACGATAACATCGTCTGTCTGCACCGAAACCAAAACAATCACAAAACTATGCTCACTAGCATTGCTGCTCGGTGATGGTTACACTCATTAGTAGTTATTCATTTTAATAAAGAAATAGTCTATGAACCAGTCACTTGTTCTTGCATCTACCTCTCCATTTCGTAAAAGCTTACTAGAAAAGCTACAGTTACCTTTTACGACGGCGAATCCAAATGTAGATGAAGCGATATTAAAAAATGAGTCAGCCACTGCACTTGTGAAGCGATTAGCACAAGCTAAAGCACAGGCTTGTGCATCAGATTACCCTAATCATCTTATTATAGGTTCAGACCAAGTGTGTGTCATTGATGATAAGATTTTAGGTAAGCCTCATACTGAAGTTAATGCGTGTGCACAATTACGTGCAGCTAGCGGCAAGGTGGTTACTTTTTATACTGGCTTGTGTTTATATAATACTCGCACAGAAACTACCCAAGTTATTTGTGAACCGTTTCATGTTCATTTTAGAACTCTCACTGAAAATGAGATTGCCCATTATGTCACTAAAGAGCAGCCTCTTTACTGTGCTGGTAGTTTTAAAAGTGAAGGCTTAGGCATCGCCTTATTTAATAAATTAGAAGGACGAGATCCTAATACACTTGTTGGCTTGCCTCTTATTGCCCTGCGAGAAATGCTGGCCAATGAACAAATTTCAGTTTTATAACAATAAAAAAGGCGAACATAATGTTCGCCTTGTTTATTTTTTTACCCTGCTCTTACTGCATTGATACATTAAGGCCGTTAAAAAGTACGCAGTTTCGCTAAGCAGCGTTCTAACACAGGTTCCATTGGCGCACTAATATCCATTAACTCATCAGTATTAGGATGGGTAAATCTAATATTTGCAGCATGCAGGAACAATCGTCCTAAACCCGCTTTTTTAGTGTAAGCATCAAATCGTGGATCACCATAACGATCATCCCAAGCAATAGGATGGCCTTCATATTGGCAATGGACACGAATTTGGTGAGTACGGCCTGTTACAGGACTCGCTTGAACCAAAGTCGCTTGTGCAAAACGCTCAAGCACTTTAAAACGTGTATCTGAAGCTTTACCTTGTGGGTTAACACGCACAATGCTGTTGACTTCATTTTTCAATAACGGCGCAGTGACTCGCTTACAATTTGCCTTCCATTCCCCCATCACTAAGGCAAAATAATATTTCTGTACCGTTTTTTCTCTAAATTGCTCTTGCAGCTTACGTAACGCAGAACGTTTCTTAGCAACCAACAAGATGCCTGATGTATCACGGTCAATACGGTGTACTAACTCAAGATATCGCGCATCAGGACGTAATGCACGTAACGCTTCAATCGCACCAAACTTCAAACCACTGCCGCCATGAACAGCTGTGCCTGATGGCTTATTTAAAATCAACACATGATCATCTTCATAGATAATGCATGATTCAAGTTCAGCCACTTTATTAAGTTTGGTGCTGATCGGTGCTTGCTCATCTTTCTCAGGAACAAAAACCGGCGGGACACGTACGAGATCACCATCCTGCAATTTATATTCAGGTTTAATACGTTTTTTGTTTACTCGCACCTCACCTTTACGCAAAATACGGTAAATCATACTTTTTGGTACATTTTTAAGCCTAGCACGGAGAAAATTATCGATCCGTTGGCCAGCAAAATCATCGGTAATATCGATGAATTGCACTTTAGGTTTATCTTCTGTCATAAGTTTGATTGTACCATGCAAATAAAGCAGATTGCCGCAAAAAAGTGAGCCTGCTATGATTGCATTCTAGAATAAGTTTTTTTGCTTATTTTACTGACAAGGTGAGCATGCTCTCATCATTTCGGCTATTTTATATACAACTCAGGTGATAAACGCAGCACGTGGCGTAAGACGTTATGGTTATCGGAGTTTTTTTTAGCCCGTCAGATTACAGATTTTTTTGATGTAACAGATACAACCACACCTCGATGTGGTGATACCAGCTGTGTGTTTCAGATCTAACCATCTCGACATAGTTGGCTAATACGTGTGGCCATAGAGCACTCCTGCATTCCAACCGTGAGGTTGCACCCGTACATCAGACTTGGAGTCAGGCACCATCAAAAAATTGATGTAATTAGCGGCGCTAATACAACAACAATAATGAGTACAATATAATGAAAAGAATGTTGATTAACGCGACTCAAAAGGAAGAGTTGCGCGTCGCATTAGTTGATGGCCAAAAGCTATTTGATCTTGATATCGAAAGCCCAGGTCACGAATCTAAAAAAGCAAATATCTACAAAGGCCGCATCACTCGTATCGAACCAAGCCTGGAAGCTGCGTTCGTTGATTACGGTGCTGAACGCCATGGCTTCCTCCCTTTAAAAGAAGTTGCTAAAGATTACTTCCCGTCAAACTATTCTTACCAAGGTCGTCCTAACATTAAGGAAGTCTTGAAAGAAGGCCAAGAAGTTATCGTTCAAGTTGATAAAGAAGAGCGTGGTAACAAAGGTGCCGCACTAACAACCTTTATCTCATTAGCAGGTAGCTACCTTGTATTAATGCCTAATAACCCTCGTGCTGGCGGTATTTCTCGTCGTATCGAAGGTGAAGAGCGTACACAACTTAAAGCTGCATTAAGCACATTAGAACTGCCTCACGGTATGGGTCTAATTGTACGTACTGCTGGTGTTGGTAAATCAGGTGAAGAGCTTGAGTGGGATTTAAATGTGCTACTTAATCACTGGAGTGCAGTGAAAGAAGCCGCTGAGTCTCAAGCTGCTCCATTCTTGATTCACCAAGAAAGTAACGTTATTGCACGTGCTATTCGTGATTATCTTCGTCGCGATATCGGTGAGATCCTTATCGATAGCCCACAAGTATTTGATCGCGCACGTGATCATATCAAGCTAATTCGTCCAGACTTCTTATCGCGTATTAAGCGTTATGAAGGCGAAGTACCGCTATTTAGCCACTACCAAATTGAAAGCCAAATTGACTCTGCGTTCCAGCGTGAAGTTCGTTTACCTTCAGGTGGCTCTGTTGTTATTGATCCAACAGAAGCACTGACTTCTATTGATATCAACTCAGCGCGTGCAACCAAAGGTGGTGATATTGAAGAAACAGCACTACAAACTAACTTAGAAGCAGCAGATGAAATTGCACGTCAATTACGTCTTCGCGATCTTGGTGGTCTAGTAGTTATTGATTTCATCGATATGACGCCAGTTCGTCACCAACGTGAAGTAGAAAACCGTTTACGTGAAGCGGTTCGTGTTGACCGTGCTCGCGTACAAATTGGTCGTATATCTCGCTTTGGTTTGCTTGAAATGTCTCGTCAACGTTTAAGCCCTTCTTTAGCAGAAGCAAGCCATCATGTTTGTCCTCGTTGTACGGGTACAGGTGTTGTGCGTGATAATGAATCATTGTCACTATCAATTTTACGTTTAATCGAAGAAGAAGCATTAAAAGATAACAGTTCACAAGTAGTTGCTATTGTACCTGTGCCTGTTGCCTCTTACTTACTCAACGAAAAGCGCCCTGCTGTACAACACATTGAAAAGTACCATAACGTTCGTGTTGTTATTGTGCCAAACGCTGACATGGAAACGCCACACTTTGAAGTGTTACGTATTCGTGAAGGTGAAGAGCAAGATACACTTTCGTACCATCTTCCTAGTACTATTGAAGCACTAAAAGAAGCTGAAGCGATTGAGTCACCACAACAAGAGCGTACAGCTAAAAAGCGTGAAGAACCTGTTCTACACGGTTTTGCAGCACCAAAACAACCAGCTCCTGTGGCCACAACACCTGAAGTACAATCTGTTGCTAAGCCACAAGCGATTATTGCTCAAGCGCCAAGTATCTTTAGCCGTATTTTTGCTGCTATTTCATCGTTCTTCAATAACAAAACTGAACAGCCAGTTGTTAAGCAAGAAGTTGAAGCACCAGTAAAAGAGCAAACAAACACCAATAATCGTCGTAACAATAATAACCGTCGTCCTGATAATCGTCGTAATGACCGTCAAGGTAATCGCGATAACACTCGTCGTAATAACAACCAAGAGAGTGCTCAAGACAACAACGCTGAACAACAAGATCGCAATAACGAGCAGCGTCAACCTCGTCGTCGCAATGATCGTAATGAGCGCACGGACAAAAACCGTCAACCTCAAGAGCGTCCAGCGAAGCAACAACGTCAACCTCGTTCTGAAGAAGCGAAAGAGCAACAACGCCAATCTCGTAAAGAAGAGATTCAAGCGCAGAAGCAACAGCGCCAACAACCAGAAGAAGTGAAAGCGAAAACAAATAACACTGTTGAAGCTGAAGAGAAAACCGTTAAAGCGAAACAACGTCGTCAACGTCGTCAGTTGCAGAAAAAAATCCGCATCACTGATAACAACGTAGAAACGACTGTTGTAGAGCAAGCTGTTGTTGAAACAAATGCAATCACCGCGCTTACGGCACCATCACCATTAATGGAGATGGGTACAACAATCGCGAAAGAAGCTCAAACAACAACTGTTCAAGATCAGACTGTGATTGATGAACAAGCTGAAAACAATGAGCAAGATAACAACCAACGTCGTAACCGTCGTTCACCACGCCACTTACGTGCAAGCGGTCAACGCCGTCGTCGTATTCGTGATACACGTGTTGAAAAGCAAGATTATGAGCAGCATGAAGATCCAAGCTGCTACAATGTTGCCGACGCAGTTGAGCATGCAGTTGTTGAAGCAGCAGATACTATTAGCGATATGGTAAATGTTGTCTCTATTGTTGAGAAACCAAAAGCACTACGTCAAACATCAGGTGTAGCAACACCAGAAATGGCGATGGGTAAAGTATGGTCTCGCATTAAACCAACAATTGAAGTACCTGTAGCAGACGTTGTTACTGAACAAGCTCATCAGCCAGCAATCGCGCAAGCATTACCAGAGGTTGTATCACAACCTACTTTAGGTGGTGTTGCTATGCCTGAACTTGCAATGGGTAAAGCTTTCCCATTGCGTGCAGCGGCTGTGATTGAAACACCTGTTGTTGAAACACCTGTTGTTGAAACACCTGTTGTTGAAGCACCTGTTGTTGAAGCACCTGTTGTTGAAACACCTGTTGTTGAAGCACCTGTTGTTGAAGCACCTGTTGTTGAAGCACCTGTTGTTGAAGCACCTGTTGTTGAAACACCTGTTGTTGAAGCACCTGTTGTTGAAGCACCTGTTGTGAACACTGCATCAGCACCAATGACTAAAATTGTCACTGAAGCGATGGCTGTAACAGCAACCTCTCCACGTGGTTTCCATGCGGTAGCAGCAATGACGAAAGCACCTGCACCAACAGAAACAGCGGCAAGCGTAAAAGTTGAAGCAGCACCATTACGTGAAGCGACAACAACACGTTCTGCAGGTAGCCAAACAGCGACCAATACAGCAGCAGCACCAATGACTAAGCCATCTTTTGACTAAGTTATTTTAAACTGCTAATAAAAAGCCATGCATCTGCATGGCTTTTTTTATTACTCTTTTTTTGAGTCAAAAACATCCATAATTTTTAATAATCTGATTGCTTAATGTCATTAATATGTCCCCAAAGCACATCTTTACCGCATTTAACAGCTTAAGTTGAAGCAATGTAAATCTTTCGGTAACATTCTGTTAATCAATATTTTTTAATTCTCCATTCATTTTAGCGAAGAGAAGAACGCCTAATATATGTCTGAATTTCCTCAAGTCTCACAACAATCAGTCAAAAATGACATTCTATCTGGATTAACTGTAGCGCTTGCTCTAGTACCAGAAGCTGTTGCTTTTGCCTTTGTCGCAGGTGTCGACCCAATGGTTGGTCTATATGCTGCCTTTATTGTCGGGTTAATTACTGCCATCTTTGGCGGACGCCCAGGCATGATCTCGGGCGCAACAGGCGCAATGGCCGTAGTAATGGTCAGCCTTGTTGCTCAACACGGTATTCAATATCTATTTGCTGCGGTAATGTTGGCTGGTATTTTTCAAATTCTGGCTGGCGTATTTCGCCTCGGTAAATTTATTCGCATGGTTCCACATCCGGTAATGATTGGTTTTGTTAACGGCTTAGCGATTGTTATTTTCTTAGCTCAGCTTGGTCAATTTAAAGTACCATCATTGACTGGCGGTCTTGAATGGATGCACGGTACTCAGCTTTACATCATGCTGGGATTAGTATTGTTAACCATGACTATTATCTACTTTTTACCTAAGCTCACTAAAGCGGTACCCTCTTCGTTAGTTGCCATTTTAACCGTTACAGCGCTGGTCCACGTACTAGGTCTAGATTCACGTACAGTGATTGATTTTGTACGTACTATGAGTGGTGATGCTAATGCTACCCTTGCAGGCTCACTACCAACATTTGCATTACCGGATGTAGGTTTTAACCTTGCAACCCTGAAAATAATTTTGCCTTACTCGCTAATTCTTGCAGCCGTTGGTTTAATAGAATCATTACTAACACTGACTGTGATTGATGAAATGACTAATACACGTGGCCATGGTAATCGTGAATGTGTGGGTCAAGGTATGGCTAACATCACCTGTTCAGTGTTTGGTGCTATGGGTGGTTGTGCGATGATTGGCCAATCAATGATCAACATTAACTCGGGTGGCCGTGGTCGCTTATCAGGCATAACTGCTGCTATTGGCTTATTAGTGTTTATTTTATTTGGCTCGTCATTCATTGAGATGATTCCATTAGCAGCATTGGTTGGCGTAATGTTCATGGTTGTTATCGGCACCTTTGAATGGGCAAGTTTACGTATGATCCGTAAAGTGCCTAAGCATGACTTTTTCACTATTATTCTTGTTACCTGTGTAACTGTTGCTGCCGATCTTGCTGTGGCAGTGTTTGTGGGGGTTATTTACTCAGCGTTAGTATTTGCATGGAATCACGCTAAACAAATTTATGCGACGTCTCATACTGATAAAGACGGTGCTAAAGTTTACCAAGTCAATGGGCCACTCTTCTTTGGCTCTGCTTCTCATTTCTTAGAGTTATTTGATGCGAGTAATGATCCAAATACTGTGATTATTGATTTTGCCCACTCCCGTGTTTCCGATCACTCTGCCATTGAAGCGATTGATACACTCGCTGAACGTTACGCGAGCCGTAATAAAGCCCTTCATATTCGTCACCTAAGTCCAGAGTGTCGTCGACTGCTACAAAAAGCGGGTAATCTAGTCGAAGTGAATATGCTTGAAGATCCAACCTATAAAGTTGCTACTGACGTTTTAGGTTAAACTGTCAGTTAATTAGTTTAAATAAGCTCATAACATAAAAAAGCCCGTGTAGTCCTTTGACTACACGGGCTTTCGTTTATAATCACTAATATACGAAATTACTCATACGACAATGCTTTTGAGAGGAAATTATGGTTGATAAAACCACCAAGGATGATCGCCATCAAGCCCGTCAACAACGCTTAAAACAACAGGTTGATAATAAGATCAATGCCGCCCAGCAAGAACGAGGGCTGGTAGTGGTTATTACGGGTAATGGTAAAGGTAAATCAACCTCGGGTTTTGGTATGATCGCCCGCGCAGTCGGCCACGGACAACAATGTGGTGTCGGCCAATTTATTAAAGGCACATGGGATTGTGGTGAACGTAATCTGCTACAACAACACGGGGTTAAATTTTCTATTATGGCTACAGGCTTTACATGGGAAACCCAAAATAAGGCCGCAGATACACTCGCAGCACAAACAACTTGGGCAGATTGCAAAACGATGTTAGCCGATGATCAACTTGATGTGGTATTACTTGATGAACTCACCTACATGGTGACCTATGACTATATTAATTTAGCTGAGATCATCGATACCATCAATGCACGACCACCACATCAAACCGTTATTATTACTGGCCGTGCTGCTCATCGCCAATTAATTGAAATTGCAGATACTGTTTCTGAAGTACGTAATGTAAAGCATGCTTTTGAACAAGGTCTCAAAGCCCGCAAAGGTATTGATTGGTAATAAATCGCCACCAGCAATGTTCAAAGAAAATGCACAAAGAATGATAAATATACATATAGTTGAATTAAACAAAATTTTACTATTAGAATAAGCATTATCTCTTACAATAAAGAGCATGCTCAATAAAAATATAAACAGCGCTAACGCTGGAGAAAATATGCCTTCCCATTTACCTCGCTCATTTAGTAAACCTTTTCTAAAGGTATTCCATATTTTAGAAGCGGTATTATTAACCGCGATTACTTTAGCCACTGTTGTCGCAATGGTGAATGAATTTATTCATGTATTTGTTAACCGTAACATTCAGTTAACTGATATTTTATTGATGTTCATTTATCTTGAAATTCTGGCAATGGTGCAGCAATTTGTTGCTCACGGTAAGATTCCTGTGCGATATCCGCTCTATATCGCGATTATGGCTATTGCCCGCTATATTACCCTTGGTATGAAAGAGCTTGATGGCACCTTTATTATTTGGCTATCACTAGCAGCATTTATTCTAGCAGCAGCAACAGTACTGATCCGTATTGGTCATCACTACTGGCCTTATGAAGAACCACAAGAGCCGGGAAAAAAGCAAGCTGATGATTAATCATCAATTTTAAAAAACACACTATTTACTATCAAAAAAAGGGCGAATCTCATGATTCGCCCTTAACGTTATAACTTAATAATAATTAACGTTTAAATGAAACTTGTTCTACTTCATTTAAATGAATTTCAGTCACAGCGGGTTGAGTCACGGCTATTACTTTGCCATGACGAATTGAATAGCGCACTGGCACTTGACGACGCACAGCATCAAAACCATTTTCTGCTGGTAAAATTAATAAGCTTCCTGGCTTACCTTGCTCAATACCATAGCGATGTTGAATATTCAGTGTTCGTGCTGAGTTGTTACTGATCAAATCTAATGACTGGTTAATTTGGTCATAGCCCATCACTTGGCACACATGTAGCCCCATATGTAGCACTTGCAACATATTTGCCGTACCTAATGGATACCAAGGATCAAACACATCATCATGGCCAAAACAAACATTAATGTTAGCCGCTAGCATTTCTTTGACGCGGGTTACACCACGACGCTTAGGATAATCATCAAAACGTCCTTGCAGATGAATATTAACCAATGGGTTAGCAACAAAGTTAATCCCTGACATTTTTAATAAGCGGAACAAACGTGAAGCATAAGCGCCATTGTATGAACCCATTGCCGTGGTATGGCTTGCTGTGACCTTCTCACCCATATCATATTTATGTGCTAATGCTGCAACTGTTTCAACAAAGCGCGATTGTTCATCGTCAATCTCATCACAGTGAACATCAATCAAACAATCATATTTCCGAGCTAATTCAAACACGTAATGTAGTGATTCAACGCCATACTCACGAGTAAATTCAAAGTGAGGAATAGCACCAATAACATCTGCGCCCAACTGCACTGCTTGTTCTAATAATTGCTTACCATTTGGGTATGACAAAATACCTTCTTGCGGAAAGGCAACAATTTGAATATCAACCCATTGCTTCATTTCTTCACGTACTTCAACCATAGCTTTCAATGCCACCAGAGTTGGATCTGAGACATCAACATGAGTACGTACATGTTGTACGCCATTAGCAATTTGCCATTTTAAGGTTTGTTTAGCGCGTGATTTTACATCTTCAATCGATAATGTTTGCTTACGCTCAGCCCAGCGTTCAATACCTTCAAATAACGTACCTGAAATGTTCCAACTAGGCTCACCTGCTGTTTGAGTAGTATCAAGGTGAATATGAGGCTCACAAAAAGGCGCGACGGCTAATCCACCTTCTGCATCAAGGATCTCACCGTGGTAATCAAAATCAACGTCATTATTCTCAATACGTTTAAATTGGCCATTCTCAATCAGAATCTGCTTTAAGCTTGATTGACCTTGAAGGGTGGCATTTTTAATCAATAAAGTTGTCATGATATGTCCTTACGCTGGCTGAACGTCAGCTACGCGCTTTTTATTAAAAATTGGATTAAGAATTAAATAGCTCACTGCACCACCTAAAACAGCATTGACTGGCACAACCCCAGGTAAATAATGTCCACAAGCTACACCAACAGCAACCGCCATGATGCCAGCCCAATTGACGTTTTTAAATTCAGCCGTTGCAAAATCTTTATAACGGCTACGATTCGCCATAAAATCTGCAATAATAACGCCACCAATAGGTGGAATAGCTAACGAAAGAAAGGTTAACCAGCCAACAAAGTTATTGTATAGCCACAAAGCAAACAGTGTTCCGATAACACCATTAACCATCGAAATATACTTACTTGGTAATCCGGTAATATTAGAAAAACCTAAACCTGAGGCATAGAGCGCATTATCGTTAGTGGTCCAAATATTTAACCCCAATACGATAATCGCAGGAATCAATAACCCCTGTGCAATCATTACTTCTGAAATATCTGCTTCGCCTGTTGCCGCCGCACCTGCTGCGCCAAAAATAAACATCAGTGAATTACCAATGAAAAATGCCACCATCGTCACTAACACAGCACCAGCCGGCTTTTTACCAAAGCGAACAAAGTCAGCCGTTAAGGTTCCGGCACTTACAAAAGATCCAACAACCATTGCTACTGCAACAGAGAAATCAATACTTACTTCAGGCTTTACTGCTTTGATTACACTCACGCCACCAATACTCTCAATAGCATCAAAAACAGAATATCCACCTAATAAAGCAATCGCAGGCACAGCAATGGCCGATAAAATCATTAACGCTGACATGCCAAAATAGACTGTCACTGTCATCAATAACCCCGATACCACGATTAATATATTAGTATCAATACCGGTCGCTTTATGAACAGGAATAGCAAACATCGCCACGCCAACACCAAACCAGCCCACTTGTGTGCCACCCAGCAATGCCGAAGGTAACCAAGAGCCTTTAACGCCAAAAGAAAAACGAGCAAGAAGATGTGTTGAAAGGCCGGTTGAAGCACCGATGTAACCTAGAAAAGAAGTATAAATACCGAGGATAAGGTTACCGATAATTACAGCAAGAAAGAAGTCATCAAAAGAAAGCCCAATACCTAACGCTCCGCCGGTCCACATACTGGCAGAAAAGAACGTTAATCCAAGCATAACCATGGTTAATGATACTATGCTTTTTCTTGCCGTCATTGGCACAGGACCAAGACTATAATTATTATCTGCCGCCATTTTTACCACCACAATCTAATACAAACATTAAAATTAAGCTCGATGCTATGGATAAACGGCGCGTATTATGATTGTAAAAATAAGATAGTCAATGATATAAAATAAAAGCAAACGTTAATATTTAACTTTACTAAAAATAAACCATAAATAACAATGAATTAAAAATCAAAAACAATAATAAACATTACATCTTGAAACAAATTAACACAACAATATGCTACTAATATCCCATTACAATCAGGCTATCAAACATAATACTAATAAAATCATATTAGGTTTATTGAAATAAAAAAAGGCACTCTGAGTGCCTTTTTTAAATCAATAACTAAAAGGTTAGATAATAATTTGAGCAAGCACATAACCAATACAACATGCTGAGATAACACCAATTAGACCCGGCATCATAAAGCTATGGTTAAAGTACCATTTACCAATTTTGGTGGTACCTGTTACATCAAAGTTTACAGTAGCAATGTCTGAGGGGTAATTAGGAATGAAGAAATAGCCGTATGTCGCAGGCATTAAACCAATTAACAACGCTGGGCTTAATCCCATTGCTAAACCAACAGGCAACATCATACGTGCCGTTGCTGCTTGTGAATTAACCACCACTGACACGGTGAATAACGCTAATGCAAACGTCCACGGATAGCCTTGTACCATTTCGGTAATACCCGATTTAAACGATGGCATCGCATATTGGAAGTAAGTATCACTCATCCAAGCAATACCAAAAATAGCGATTGCCGCTACCATACCCGATTTAAACACCACCCCTTCTGGCACTTTCTGCACATTAGTACGTGTCACTAACAAGATTAAGCCACCAAAACCAAGCATCATCATTTGAATAATTAATGACATCGAGATTGGCTTAGCATCACCAATAGTGCGAATTTCTGGCACCATTGCCACAATAACAATCGAGACTAACGCTACTACGAATAACATCACAGCGTGCATTGCCGAACGGGGTAATTGCTCATTTAATGACGTTTTAGTGGTATGAAGAATTTGATCTCGCCAAACGGGATCTTGTAAACGGCGTTGGTATTCAGGATCATCAGCCAGTTCTTTACCACGACGTAAGCTATACAACGATAACAACAAGGTTCCGCCTAACGTTGCCGGAATGGTCACCATTAAAATAGATAATAAGTGGATAGATTCATTGAGGCCTGATAATTGCGCGAGATAGTAGACCACTGCAGCTGAAATTGGACTTGCTGTTATCGCCAGTTGCGAGGCTACCGATGAAGCTGCCATTGGTCGTTCTGGACGTATGCCATTTTTAAGTGCAACATCACCAATGATAGGCATAATTGAATACACCGCATGGCCTGTACCTAGCATAAAGGTCATCACGTAAGTCACTAACGGACCCATAATCGTCACGCGTTTCGGGTTACTACGTAAAATACGCTCAGCAACCTGCAGCATGTATTTAAGACCACCAGCCGCTTCTAAAATCGACGCACAAGTGACAACGGCAAGAATAATCAGCATCACGGTGATCGGTGGTGAGGTTGGTGGCATACGGAAGATAAATACTTCCACCAACAGCCCTAATCCTGAAACAACACCTAATCCAATACCACCAAAACGGCTACCGGCATACAACACCAATAACAGGAATAAAAACTCCAAATACAACATGACTTATCTCCCTATATATCACTGATATTTTGGTTTCCAAAATACCTATCATAGGAAGTAAAATGCCTGTTACCTCAGATGCTCATATTGATAAATATCAAATCACTTAATAGCAATAATCGTCTTATATCACTTCTGAGAACCAGCACAACAAACCGCCACCACAACAAAACAACCCTGCTACCAATTGGATTTATTAAGGTTACACATTAATCACAAATAAATAACCAAATCAAAGTTATTGGCTATAACAACATCACAATGCTGATTTCCAATGCGTCATAGATAGTCATCAAAATGCATTTACGGAATTGTTATTCTCTAGCTGTTATAACGCTATTGATACAAATAAAGACCAATAAAAAAGGACAGCTCACTGGCTATCCTTTTTAGATAATTACGGTTTAATCGCGCTGATTTGAGCGTTATTTATCGGTATCAGTACCATCTTCAACAACGACACCATAATCTGGGCGGTTTTCTTTTGCTGTGGCTATCCATGCTGCACAAAATAACGTTAATCGTGCAAAGAAATAGAAGAAAGCCATTAAACCTATAATAGAGCCAAATGCCGCACCCGATGGTGAACTGGCTAATTTAGGTAATAGGAATGTCATCGCAAATTTAATCGCTTCAAAACCAATCGCGGCTAATAAAGTGCCTTGCATTAATGTTTTACGATTAAAGCGACGACGAGGCAACATCCAAAATATCCATAAAAACATCAGATAGTTAGCTAAAATCGAAATTGATAATGCAATGGTGGTTAATACTGGGCGTAACCAAGTAATGCCGCCCAACCCTAATGCATCAACAATCGTCGCTTGAGCAGAACCTGCAACAGAGGTTAATACTACCGTAAAAATCAATGCTGCTACCAAACCGGTTAAGCCAATCAAATCTTTACAATATTGCAATAAAATATGTTCTTTATCTTCTGGCTTACGTTCCCAAACATCACGGGTTTGAGCACGAACGGCTTCACGTAAATTGCCCATCCAGCTAATACCAGAATAAAAAGCAATCGCGAGACCACTTAACCCCACCGTTGTACGCTGGCTAATCGCCGTTTGTACCATCTGTTTAAGGGTATTGGCTAAGTTTGGATCAGTAACACCAGCAACAATTTTATCAATAATATTGGTCAACAATGTTTGGTTTGATGCCAATATAAAACCCGCGGCAGCAAATAACACCATTAAAATGGGGATCAGCGACAAAAATGAAAAATAGGTAATTGCTGCACCAAACTGACTGCCTAGACGATCGTTAAATCGATCAGCAGCTCGAATAAAATGGTCTATCGGTGGTAATGCTTTGATTGCATTCCCAACCACTGCTAATCCCGCTATTACTTTAGAAATTAACGTTGGTTTTTCAGAAGATGTGGTTTTGTTAGTCATAATTTTAGTGATGCGTCATAAAAATACTCAACAATATTAACAATGGATAAAAGTCAGCCATTTGATAATAACAAGTCACTAAATAGTGGTGACTTGGTTGATAATAGAGTTTAAAAATAAAAGGTTTGCCGATAGCAGCAAACCTTTTTATCATAATTTATGTTAGTGATACCACTACAGACTGAAGGTTAATTAAATAACCCTTTCAATAATTTATCTGCAGCATTTTTAATATTGTCATCTTTGGCTTTATCACCAAACAGTTTTTCTAAGCCACGGTTGATCTCTTTCTTAGCTTTACTCTCTAATACCGCATTATTTTTAAATAAATCTTTAATATTTAAACGATATTTAGGTTGCTGCCAATCACCACTAACATGGATAGGTACACTAATACCTTTAATTTCATCAAGCCCTTTACCACTGGCAACGACCTTAGTATTAATCATCAGATCAATACCTTCATCAACCAAATTAGTTTTACCTTGACCGCTAATCGCCAATAACGGTGAGGCTAATTGGAAATCATTGGTTGATGCAATACCATTACCTAAGCGTAAGGTTGTCGTTAAGGCTGAGAAATCTGTTTTCTTGGTGGTATCGGTTTTAGCTTCTGCTTGGCCTTTTAGTTTAGCCTTCGCATTACGTAACAGATCAGAAATATTAACCCCATATACCGTACCATCAGCAATATTTACTTTCACAGAGCCGGTGATATTGTGACGAATATTAGCTTCCGATAAACCACGACCACTCAGATCTGCAGTAATGTTTGCTTTACCAGCTAGTTGCTGATTATTCGCTA
>NZ_FYAJ01000052.1:0-744 GCF_900185625.1 Photobacterium andalusiense | reverse complement strand
GCGGTTAATCACATGATAAAACGGCGTGATTTGAGGTTCGATCAATTTTCGTCTTGAGATTGTCATTAGTTAAACCATAAGCAACTTGAATTTTAACTGTAGTAGCTCATGGTTAATGTGCAAGGATGTGGCTGTCCTATGTTCTGTCCCCAATTCGACCTCTAATAGTGATAGAATCTGTGCATCAGAATTATCGAGAAACTCTATGTTTATCCATCACGTTAACGACATCGACTGGTTGGTGATCACCGCTTTTGAAGAACTGAAATCTTTATTTGTCGAAGATGCCGGTGCAATCCCCAGTTACTTCTCTACTGCCAGCGAATTGAGTCTAATAGATCAAGCTAAGCGCAGTTATGGATATTTGCCGACACTTAGCGGCGTAATCACCGATACAGGTATATTTCAATCTCAAAATAATCAACAAGATTTGAGTCCACAACTTGCTTGCGTAGTTGAAGGTCGTGGTCGAGTGTTTATCTATCACGGTAGCTTTGTGGCTTTTGTGGATGACGAGCAAACCTTTATTACTCGCATGGACTGAAAATTATTCAGTAACGTGAGATAAAAAGCATTAGCAAAGAAAAACTTGAATTTTATCTTCGTTTTTACCTCAAGAAGAACATTGGACAGCCATATATTTACTTAAATAGATTTCCTCAAAACAAAAAAACGTTAGCACATCGACTATGCTAACGCCTGAAATAAATCGCCACTCATGTTACGTATTACGCTATTGTTCAT
>NZ_FYAJ01000028.1:0-1843 GCF_900185625.1 Photobacterium andalusiense | reverse complement strand
CGCTAGAGATAGCTTAGTGCCTTCGGGAACTCTGAGACAGGTGCTGCATGGCTGTCGTCAGCTCGTGTTGTGAAATGTTGGGTTAAGTCCCGCAACGAGCGCAACCCTTATCCTTGTTTGCCAGCACGTAATGGTGGGAACTCCAGGGAGACTGCCGGTGATAAACCGGAGGAAGGTGGGGACGACGTCAAGTCATCATGGCCCTTACGAGTAGGGCTACACACGTGCTACAATGGCGTATACAGAGGGCTGCAAACTAGCGATAGTAAGCGAATCCCACAAAGTACGTCGTAGTCCGGATTGGAGTCTGCAACTCGACTCCATGAAGTCGGAATCGCTAGTAATCGTGAATCAGAATGTCACGGTGAATACGTTCCCGGGCCTTGTACACACCGCCCGTCACACCATGGGAGTGGGCTGCACCAGAAGTAGATAGCTTAACCTTCGGGAGGGCGTTTACCACGGTGTGGTTCATGACTGGGGTGAAGTCGTAACAAGGTAGCCCTAGGGGAACCTGGGGCTGGATCACCTCCTTACCTAAAGACTTATGCTGTTTTATGCAGTGTCCACACAGATTGCTTGGTCGAAATGTAAAAGAGCCACTTATTGTTGCCCAACAACAATAAGTATGAACATTGTCCCGTTCGTCTAGAGGCCTAGGACACCGCCCTTTCACGGCGGTAACAGGGGTTCGACTCCCCTACGGGACGCCAATGGGTCGTTAGCTCAGTTGGTAGAGCAGTTGACTTTTAATCAATTGGTCGCAGGTTCGAATCCTGCACGACCCACCATTCTTTCTCACGAAGGAATTAAAACTATCGTGGGCGATTAGCTCAGTTGGGAGAGCACCTCCCTTACAAGGAGGGGGTCACTGGTTCGAGCCCGGTATCGCCCACCATCTTCTCTTCGGAGAACTTCTTTTGAAGTAAAACATTGGGGTTATAGCTCAGCTGGGAGAGCGCCTGCCTTGCACGCAGGAGGTCTGCGGTTCGATCCCGCATAGCTCCACCAATGTCCCGTTCGTCTAGAGGCCTAGGACACCGCCCTTTCACGGCGGTAACAGGGGTTCGACTCCCCTACGGGACGCCACTTTTTAAACGTATTTCTCTTAAATAAAGAGAGTGAAGTGCTTTTAGAAAGTGGACGTCGAAAGATAGACACATGCTCTTTAACAATCTGGAAAGCTGACTAGTAAATTCAATCGAAAGATTGATTTTAAAAATGTTTTTATTTTCGAATAAAAACGAGTTCTCAAAACATACACATTCAAGTGTCTGTGTTTGCTTTCACTTTTTAAAGTGAAGACAAATAAATGAGTCCGGCGAAAAACCAATGTTTAATATTTTCTTGATCGGATTATTAAACACAAACCTTGGTTGTTTGAACATGCAAGACCTCTTGGGGTTGTATGGTTAAGTGACTAAGCGTACACGGTGGATGCCTTGGCAGTCAGAGGCGATGAAGGACGTATTAACTTGCGATAAGCCCAGATTAGGCAGTAAAAGCCACTTGAGTCTGGGATTTCCGAATGGGGAAACCCACTAGCATAAGCTAGTATCATTAACTGAATACATAGGTTAATGAAGCGAACCGGGGGAACTGAAACATCTAAGTACCCCGAGGAAGAGAAATCAACCGAGATTCCGGTAGTAGCGGCGAGCGAAACCGGATTAGCCCTTAAGTTAGTTCAGCGTTAGGTGAAGGTTCTGGAAAGTGCCGCGATACAGGGTGATAGCCCCGTAACCAACAACGCTTTATTAGTGAAATCGAGTAGGACGGGACACGTGATATCCTGTTTGAACATGGGGGGACCATCCTCCAAGGCTAAATACTCCTGACTGAC